>JACPYI010000009.1 GCA_016196115.1 Candidatus Sungiibacteriota bacterium | reverse complement strand
TTAAGCCCGCCAAAAAAATCTGCCAGCCGAAGCGAGGGCGCGGCGGAAGGGGTGTTCAAGGGGGGAATTCCACCGCGCCCGAGCGTAGCCCCGCCGCTCCGCCCGAAAACTTGGAGGGCGGAACCGAGCAGAAATTTCCCTTTCCTTTTTTGAATTTTTTTCAGGGGGCGCGCGCAAAAGAAAAATTGTAAGGGAAAATTTCTGCGAGGTTGCCGCCGTAGCGTTAGCGGAGGCGGGAGGCGGGGCGGAGAGTGTACGATTTAGTTTCGCTTCACCACGCGCTCCGCGCGTGGCACATTGTCAGCGATTTTGAAAATAGGTGCGAGCTTGGTAAAATAGAGACACCAAAACAGAACTTAACGGTTTTTCAGAGATTTTTCAGAGACCGAATTGTGGGCGGCGCAAAGCGCCGCCCACTGATTTCCCCCCATTTTTCCAAACGAATTCGGAGCGTCGCCTTCGGCGACGCGCACTGTTTTTCCGGCGAGGAGGAGGAGGTGCGAATCAGAAGCAATTTTGACTCATAGTATTTGCTTTGAATACAAAAAATTTTTGCTATACTATAAGTGTACTCAACTGACCGATTGCTTATTTTAATGGCCGTCTTAGTCAATTTGAGCAATCGAGTTGAGTACAACTAGGGCGGCCATTTAAGTATTCAAAAATTTATGAACAATATATCTCCACAAAAATTCTTTTTGTATGCTCGCAAGTCAACTGATGTCGAGGATAAGCAAGTTTTGAGTATTGATGCTCAACTCACCGAATTGCGGGAGTATGCTATTCGCGAAGGTATAACTATTTCCGCCGAAATCGTAGAAAAACAATCCGCAAAAGTTCCAGGTCGTCCGTTGTTTAACAAGATGATGAAAGAAATTGAAACTTTCGGCGGAAACATCCTCGCATGGAATCCCGATCGGCTCGCCCGCAATTCGGTGGACGGCGGACAGATTATTTATCTCCTCGACACAGGGAAACTTGCGAGCATTAAATTTCCAACCTTTTGGTGCGATAACACTGGTCAAGGTAAATTTATGCTCAATATGGCTTTCGGGCAAAGCAAATACTATGTAGATTCTCTTTCCGAAAATACGAAACGCGGACTTCGCCAAAAAGTGAGAATGGGTATATTCCCAAGCCAAGCGCCTGTTGGATATTTGAATGACAGTAGGACAAAGACGATAATCGTTGAAAAGAAAAAGTCTCGTATTGTGCGCTTGGCTTTTGAGAAATATGTTAAAGGTAATATGCGATTAGAAGATGTATCTGTTTTTTTGGCGAAGTCCGGCGTTACTACCAGAACCGGAAAGAGAATCTCCAAAACCAAAGCGTCTTTTATCCTTTCAAATCCGTTTTACATTGGTTTGTTCAAATATGGTGGTGAAATCCATGAAGGTAAACACGAGCCAATCATTTCAAAGAAACTTTTTGATGAAGCACAGGAAATGTTGAAACTTCGTGGACAACCTGAACGAAAACCACAGAACGAACCTCAACCATATTGCGGACTCATTTCCTGCGCTTCATGCGGAATGATGATAACTGCTGAAAACAAAACGAAGCGACAGAAAAATGGCAATGTTCACCACTATGTATATTATCGTTGCACGAAAAAGAGAAAAGATTTTAAGTGTCCTGAAATGTCGCTTCGTTCTGAAAAACTGGATGAGCAGTTATCATCCTTAATCAAAAAAGTTTCTTTGCCCAAAGACTGGGCGGAGGAATTAAATCGCATGGCGTTAGAGGAGCAAGGAAACTCCGCCCAGTCTTTGACTGCTTGTGCGAAAGAGAAAGAGGAGAAGATTTCTTCTTTATCGAAAAAGCTAGAGCGACTTCTTACTGGTTATCTTGACCAAGTTATTGACGAGCAAGATTATCGTTCTGAAAAATCAAAATTACTACTTTCCAAGAAATCGCTCGAAGAAGAAATCTCTACTTTCTCACACAAGCAGAATGATTGGCTCGCACCTCCTCCTCGCCGGAAAAACAGTGCGCGTCGCCGAAGGCGACGCTCCGAATTCGTTTGGAAAAATGGGGGGAAATCAGTGGGCGGCGCTTTGCGCCGCCCACAATTCGGTCTCTGAAAAACCGTTAAGTTCTGTTTTGGTGCGCGGGAGAGGATTTGAACCTCCAAGCCCTTGCGGGCACCAGCCCCTCAAGCTGGCGTGTTTACCGGATTTCACCACCCGCGCGCGGAGCGCCAACTTATTCGGTCGGCGCGGTGGCCTCAACTTCTTCGTTTGTTTTCTGTTCTTCTGCCGCGGTTACGGGGGTTTCCTGCCGGAGCGTCCGCATCTTGCGCCGCACTTCGCGCGCGGCCTTGTCGCGGATGTAGTAGAGTTTTGCGCGCCCCACTTTCGAGCGGCGCACGACTTCGATCTTATCTATCCGGGGGGAGTGGATCGGAAACACGCGCTCAACGCCGATACCGTCCACCACTTTGCGCACGGTAATAGTGCCGGAGATCCCTGTCCCGTGTTTTGCCGCAATCACGAGCCCCTCAAACGCGCTGATGCGTTCTTTATCGCCCTCTTTTATTTTCTGATGCACGCGCACCAAATCCCCGGGCCGCACCTCGGGCAGATTCGTACGCACATAAGTTCGTTCAATAGTTGTGATCATGGCTCCATGTATATCATGTCATGAGCTCTTGTGCAAGGGTAAAATCCTCTGACGGGTCGGCTTCGAAAAGCAGACGGCCCATGCCCGGGAAGGTGAAGGCAAGGGACTGGGCGTGGAGGAGCTGGCGGCCGTTGGGGAAGGGACAGCAGATATGTTTGCCGCCGTAGACACGGTCGCAGGCAATGGGAGAGCCGAGGGCTTTCAAGTGCACGCGGAGTTGGTGCATGCGGCCGGTTTTTGGTTTGAGTTCTAGCAGGGAATATGTTTGTCCGGATTTGAGTACTCGGTATTCGGTATGCGCTTCGCGGCTGCCGCGAATCACGCTCGGATGTCCGTCGGGCCGCACGATTCGGGAGGGGATCTCAACGCCGCGCTTCAAAGGATTTTTCACAAGCCGTCCGATGGGAAATGTAATCGCGCCGATTTTTTGTTTTGGGGTGCCGCAGACAATGGCAAGATATATTTTTTCAACTTGTCTGGTTTTGAAAAGATTCTTGAGCAACTCAAAACTCTCTTGCGTGCGCGCAACCACCATGACCCCGGATGTGTCTTTATCGAGCCGGTGCACAATGCCCGGGCGGGTGGCCGGGTCGTCGCCGACCGCGCGGATCTCGGGAAATTTTTCAAGCAGCATATCCACCAATGTTTTGCCCGAGACAGAAATTCCTCCGTGCACGGCAATACCCGCCGGCTTGTTGATCACGATCATGTCGTGATCCTCGTAGATGACCTCAAGAGGAATCATTTCCGGATTGTGCCGAAATAATTCTGGCGCACGAGAATCAGGCGGAGCATGCCTTGGGTGATATGGCGGATAACAAGCGCTGCCAGAATAACAATGATGACGGTAAGCAGCTTGGTCAGGCCGGTCGCGTGCACAAATGCCTCAAAGCCGAACGAAAAGATGCCTGCGGGGTGCAGGAAAAATACATTGAGGCCGTTGTCAATCACGCGCTCAATAAAGACAAGCCGGCCAATGCCGTAGAGCACGAGAGAAAGGAGAGTGGTCTCGCCAATGAGCACAGGCAGGAGTTTGCGGAAGAGCCACACCCGGTACACGCTTTGCAAAATCTGTCCGTTGTATGTATTCATAATTTTATCATGATGCGTCGCTTAATTTTTTAAAAATTCTTTTTGCGCGAAATAGGCGCATCTTGAGGGTCGGAATCGAGATATCGTGCTCATGCGCGATTGTCTGATATGACTTGTCTTCAAAATAATACGCTTCCAGCGCGCTTCGCAGGTGTTGCGGCACGTGTGCCATGGTTTCGGCTATCGCGCTTTTTGCGTCGGCCCGTTCATGCATATACACATCAAACTGTTCCTCGGACGGTTTTTCAAACACACTCGGGTCTTCGCTTAAAAATTCTCCGCGCTTGAGCTTTCGATAGTGGGTGATTGCGGTATTGATCGCTACCTTGTATGCCCACGATTTGAATTCAATCCCCTCGAGCTTCTGGAACTGGTGGGCGTTCTTGTAAATTTTTACGAACGTTTCCTGCACGATGTCCTCGGCCTCCTCCCTGCCCTTGACCACGCGAAGTGCGGCGCGCATAAGTGGCTGCCGATACCGCTCCACCAGCATTTCGAAAACAGCGGGCTCATCCTGCGCTACCCGTAATATCTCCTCATCTTTCAGATCGTCGGGATCTTTTTGCTCTTCGGCTTCATCCAGATATGACTTCTTCATGGGGATATGCGTATGCCCGATAGAACGCAGGCGCAGCGATTTTTGTCATTCCACGCGGTGCTACTTGGCAAGCGCCGTGTCAATCGCGGCTTTGAACTGGTCGAACGGAAGAGCTCCGTTGAAAAACTTGTCGTTGACGAAGCTCGACGGCGTGCCGTCAACGCCGAGCGAACGACCAAGATCAAGGTCTTTCTGCACCGCATCGCGATGGGTGCCCTCATCAAGGCACGCGTTGAATTTCATGCTATCAAGTTTGAGCGCGGCCGCAAATTCTTTGAGGCGGTCTTTGGAAAATGCTCCCTGATTCTCGCCTCGTTGGTGAGTAAAGAGATAATCATGATATTGCCAAAAAGCGTTTTGATCCTGGGCGCAGCGGCTTGCCTCGGCAGCCGCTACGGACTCTGCCCCGAGAAATGCAAAGTCGCGATACACAAAGCGCACCTTTCCGGTCTTCACATACTGCTCTACGATCTTCCGTTCGCTCTCTTGGAAAAATCTTCCGCAAAACGGGCACTGAAAGTCACCAAACTCGACGAACGTGACCGGCGCATTGGGATTGCCGAGCGCGCGCGGATCGTTTTGCGCTTGTTTGAGCAGAGCTGCGTTGTCCACGGCTTTTCCGGCATTGACCGCGCTAAGTTGGGGCGCCGCGCGCCCGCCCAGATTGGAGTAAAGCACCGATCCGCCGATCAGCGCTCCGGCGATAATGATTGATACGGGAATAAGAAATGGGTTTGATGTTGGTTGTGTCTCCATAATAAAGATTATATCACCGGAATGGTTGTGATGTCAAACTGGAAAGAAGAGAGGCGGTCTTGATACGCGTCGAGTTTTTGATGCGTTTCGATAAGCCGTATGAGGTGCGCTCTGTCTTTGAAGCGGTTGATGAGTACGGCGCCTCGAAGCGATCCTTCAACGAGAAACAGGCGCTCATACTCGTTTTTATCCGTGTCCACGCGTACGATCGTATCAGCGTCTCCCTTCGGGAGATCTGCCGTAGGCAGACATTCGCCGACTACCGTGATCTGCATGCCGAGATTGGTGATCGAGTATGACGGGATGTTTGTAAATGGCACCCGCATGCCGGACATATTGAGTCCGGCATGCTTGCCCTCCAAAAACGCGCTTGTCCAGTTGCCGGTCGCCCGATACGTTCCCGTAACCGGATCCAATACTTCGGCAACGTCTCCGGCAGCATATATGCTTTCCTGACCGGTTTCTAAAAACTCATTGACGCGTATGCCGACATTGCCGCGCAGAATATTCGAGCGGTCTATAAATGCGAGATTTCGCTCAATGCCCACGCCAACCGCGAGCGCATCGCAGGGTATGACCTGCTGTTTTTTCGTCAAAACGGTAAGGTCTATCCGGGCACGGCCCTCCTGCGTCCCGATTTGGCTGGACCCCGGCGCGGCACGCCGTACCTGTGCGACCTCATCATGCTCATACAGCGTAATGTGATGCCGCTGAAAATGAGCGCGCATGAGTTCGCCGCCGATTTTTTCAAGATACGACGCGAAAAAGTGTTCGTCGCGCATGAGCAGGCCGGGCGTCAGGCCGTTGAGCAGAAATATCTCGAGGAACTCGAGCGAGATAAACGACGATCCGATCACCAGAGGATTTTTGATCGAGCCGAGCGCATCAAACAAACGGTCCGCGTCATCGAGCGTCTGCAGCCGGTAGATTACGGACTCGTCTTCGGGTCTGCCCCACGGTTTCACGCGCCCACCGCTCGCGATCAAAAGTTTCGCGTATCCAAGCGTCGCGCCGTTACGCAGCGTCACCTCGCGCCGCTTTGCGTCGATCGCGGTTACGGTTTCCTGCAGCCGCAGTTCAATGCGGTTGGCGATAAAATCATCACCCGTGCGCAAAAATAATTTTTCCCGCGGAATCTTGCGCTTCAGATGCGACGGCAGCAGCACGCGGGAATACAGCGGGTACGCCTCGTGCGAGACAATGCCGATCGTCGCGTCCGGATCCTGCTCGCGGATGGTCTCGGCCGCCGTAACTCCGGCAATACCCCCGCCGATAATAAGATACTGGTAAGAATCCATGGTATATCATGAGCCAGTCGAACGATGGGCGCTCAAGGGATCGGACCTTGGGCCTCTGCTGTGTAAAAGCAGCGCTCTACCACTGAGCTAAGCGCCCTTATTTTTATGCGCCCGCGAAGGATCGGACTTCGGGCCTTTCCCATGTCAAGGGAACGCTCTACCACTGAGCTACGGGCGCGTAAATCTCCTACGGTTCCACTGAGAATTGTCCGCCTCCGGCGGAAAAGCTCACCCTTGACCCCAGCGGGATTCGAACCCGCGTTTTATCCGTGAAAGGGATACGTCCTGGGCCAGGCTAGACGATGGGGTCAACTTCTCCCCGTATCATAGCAAAAATAGCCGAAAATGCAATTGAATTTTAGCAAAAAATCCTGCGGACGAGGCGCGCTCATTCACGGGTCTTGATCTAGATTTCTGTTTTGTCTGCCACATCGGTGTTAAAATCCAGAGATTCGCCTCATCGTGCTCTCCTTATGCTGTTTCACTGGAAATGTACGATAAGACAATGGTGCCACAAAAACGCGAATTGCGCAACCTTTTCTTTCGGCATTTTTTTTGCTACCATTGCAGCATGAACTACGAAGCCGTGATCGGTCTGGAGATCCATGCCGAGCTCAATACAAAGACCAAAATGTTCTGCTACTCACTCAACGACCCGGACGAGCGGCATCCCAATACCAATGTCTGCCCCATCTGCATGGGGCATCCGGGCACGCTGCCGTATATCAACGAGGACGCGGTAAAAAAAGTGATCGCGGTCGGCCTTGCGCTCAACGGCTCAATCGGCGAATTTTCGCGGTTCGACCGGAAAAATTATTTTTACCCCGATCTGCCCAAGGGATACCAGATCTCCCAGTACAAATATCCGATCGTGAGCGGGGGATACCTTGATATAGAAATTTCTAATGTCAAATTTCTAATGTCAAATGAAACCCCAAGCTCCAATGAATCAAAACCGACAAAAAGAATCCGAATAACCAGAATTCATCTTGAGGAAGATACGGGACGGCTCATGCACGCCAAAGACGGCAAAACCTCGCTCGTAGATTTCAACCGCGCGGGTGTGCCGTTGATGGAGCTCGTGACCGAGCCGGATTTCCGCACGGGCGAAGAAGTGCGGCAATTTGGCGAGGTTTTGCAGCAGATCGTGCGCTACGTGGGCGCGTCCGACGCAAATATGGAAAAGGGACAGATGCGCGTGGAGGTGAATATTTCCATGCGCCCGATCGGCCAAAAGGAGTTTGGCACCAAAGTCGAAGTGAAAAACATCAACTCGTTCAAATACGCCGCCGATGCCGCCGCGTACGAGATGAAGCGACAATTCGAGGTGCTGGAACGGGGAGAAAAGATCGCGCAGGAAACCCGCGGTTGGAATGAACACAAGGGCATTTCCGTTTCCCAGCGTTCCAAAGAGGAGGCGCACAACTACCGTTATTTCCCGGAGCCGGATTTGCCGCCGCTCCGTTTGTCCGCCGCATACGTGGAGGAGATCCGCATCCATCTGCCGGAGTTGCCCGCGGCCAAACAGGAACGGTTTGTCAAAGAGTACGGCATTGAACCGACGCAAGCCGAGATCATCGCGCGCGAAAAAGCAATTGCCGATTATTTCGAAGAGACGATCAGCGAAACCGCACAGCATGATAAAGATCTGTCCGCTCTCCCGTCGGCAGGCGCGGACGACAGCCAGAAAGTTCCGCAGCAGTTGAAAAAGAATCTTGTAAAAACCGTTACTGCGTTTCTGGTCGGCGACTTCATGCGCTTGCTCAAAGAGACCGGCGTTCCCGCAGGAGAGGTTTTGCTCACTCCGGAAAACTTTGCCGAAATCGTTGTTTTGCTGTCGGAAAACAAAATCTCAAACACGACCGCCAAAGAAGTATTCGAAGAATCATTCCGCACTAGCGCCAACCCCACCGACATCATTAGCGAAAAAGGACTCTGGCAAATGTCCGATGCCGGCGATCTCGAAACCATCGCAGCCCATATCATCGGAGAGAATCCAACAGTCGCCGCCGACTACCGCGCCGGCAAAACCGCCGTGCTCCAATTCCTCGTCGGCCAGGTCATGGCCGAGACCCGCGGCAAAGCCAACCCCGCCCTCGTAGTTGACATCATAAAAAAGTTGCTTCAATAGTTTCTGGAAACGATACTATACTACTAAGCTAATCTGACGGCCGTCACAAGTGCTTAGTGATCAAACAAGTCAATGAACCAAGAAACCAAAACCTGCCAAAACTGCAAGACCGGCTTCACCATCGAGCCGGAGGATTTTGCGTTTTACGAAAAAATCAAGGTGCTACCGCCGACGTGGTGTCCGGAGTGCCGAATGATTCGCAGGATGCTCTTTGAAAATGAACGGCAGCTGTTTCGGCATAAAGATGAGACCACAGGAAAAGATATATTTTCGGAGTTTCCCCCGCAGGTACGGGCAAAAATTTATAATGATGAATATTGGCAGTCGGATGCATGGGACCCGATTGACTACGGACGGGACTATGATTTCTCTCGCCCATTTTTCGAGCAGTTTCGTGAACTCATGTATGACGTGCCGTGGGTGAGCCGCAGCGCAAGAAATCTCGTAAATTCGGATTATGTGCATGGGGCGAGCAATCTTAAAGATTGTTATCTGTGCTTTAACATGGGCAACTGCGAACGCTGCGCGTACGTGAGCGATGCGAATAACATGAAAGATTCCGTGGATTGCACCACGCTTGACCGCGATGAATTTTGCTACGAATGCACGAATACGATTGATTCGTACCAGGCGCGTTTTTCCCACCGGTGCGAGAAATGCCATGATGTCTGGTTTTCTCGCGATTGCGTGGGGTGTTCAAATTGCTTCGGGTGCGCAAATCTCCGCAGCAGGCAGTACTACATCTTTAACCGGCCATATTCCCGCGAGGATTATTTTGCCACACTTGAGCAATTCGGCCTCGGCTCGCACCAATCACTTGAAGAAATCAAAAAGCAGGTGCGGCAGTTTTCGCTGTCTCTGCCGCACAAATTTATGTCCGGCACCCATAATATCAACGTATCCGGCGATATTATCGCTTCCGGCAAAAATGTGCATGAGAGTTATAACATTACCGACGGAGAAAACGTGAGGTATTCCCAGAGTCTCGCGATGGGAGTCAAGGACTCGTATGACTTTACGGTCTGGGGCCAGCACAGCGAGCTTATGTACGAAGTGCTCGTTTCAGGAGACGGTTGCAGTAATGTAAAGTTTACGATGGATAGTTGGCCTGCCAATCACGACATAGAGTATTCGTTCAAATGTATGTCGTCGAACAATCTCTTCGGCTGCGTGGGCCTGCGGAAGAAGTCATACTGCATTTTCAACAAGCAGTACTCGAAAGAGGATTATTTTGCGCTTCGCGAGAAAATCATCCGGCACATGAACGAGACGCCGTTTACCGATACAGAGGGGAGAGTGTATCGCTACGGCGAATTCTTCCCGCCGGAGTTCTCTCCGTTCGCGTACAACGAGACGCTTGCAAACGACTTTTTCCCGCTGACCAAAGAGGAAGCCGTAAACAAAGGGTATGTTTGGCGCGATCCCGAGACGCGCGAATTCCAGACCACGGTGGACGCGCAAAATCTGCCCGATCATATCAAAGACGTCGGCGATGATATTTTGAAAGAAGTCATCAAATGCGCATCATGCGCCAAGGCGTTTCGCCTGATTTCCATGGAGCTGGAGTTTTACCGCCGTATGACGCTTCCGTTGCCGCGTGTCTGCCACAACTGCCGCTTTATCGAACGCACCAAATACCGCAACCAGCCGAAATTTTACTCGCGAACATGCCAGTGCGCGGGAACAAAGTCGGAAAACGGTATCTACCAAAACCAAACCTCACACGTTCACGCCACCGATCACTGTTCCAACGAGTTCGAGACATCATACGCACCGGATCGAAAAGAGATCGTGTATTGCGAAGAATGTTATCAGAGCGAGATTGTATGATTTTGTTTTTGGGTATGATGCGTAATGAACTATTGACTATGCAAACAGATGGGCATATCATCAGAATATGATAATGATCACAGTACCCAAAACCCAATATGAGTTGTTGAAGAAGCGCTCTTCCCTTTATCAGGTGATGCTGCGTTCGTTATCGCGACGGAAATGGGGCATCGAGGAGTATACTTCAGACCGGATCCGTGAATTTATGGATAATGATCAACTGGATCTGAAAACCGCAGCGCGGCTCAAACGAATTCTTAAGATGCGCATATAGTTTATGCCGAAGGTTTTTTTGGATGCCAACATCTTTTTTGCAGCAGTACGATCCTCGACCGGCGGGTCGTATTTTATTATGGAACTCGCAAAACAAGGCCACATTCGAATTGTAACTGTAGCGTATGCACTTGTTGAGGCAGAGCGGAATATTGAGGAAAAAATAGGCGAGGGCGCGCTCCATGCCCATTATGAAAACTTGCTTGCGGCAAGACCCATCATTCAATCCGTTGTGAAGATTCCCTTTATCTTTGCATCCAAACTGGCGACCGTTATGCCGGAAAAAGATATACCGATTCTTGCTGGCGCATTAGTAAGCGGCGCTGAAGCCCTCATTACGCTTGATCGAAAACATTTTCTTGAAAATGAAAAATTATTGAAGATCGGTATTCCGATACCGATTATAACGCCCGGCGACTTTCTGCAAAAACGTTTTTCATGAACCCCGAAACCAAAACCTGCCAAAACTGCAAAGCCGGCTTCACTATCGAACCGGAGGATTTTGCTTTTGTTTTTAAGACCTTGAGAATTTCCAGAACATTTGATCTCTCAAAAAGAATTATGGTTATTGAGGGCGTATTCATGTTTCATCCGCAGCTCTTGAATGATCTGTGGGATAAGCAGATCTATCTTACGGGAGATATTGATAAGATTGATGCACGGCGGATTAAACGGGAACAAGAGAAATGGGGTAGCGATTACTTCCCCGAAACCCACCCCGATTCCTACTTCCGTCAGGTTACTATCGCCCTACAAAGATATATTCAACAATACAAGCCAGAAAAAGTTGCTGACTTGGTTTTACGGGTTCATTGATACACATTATGAATACCGGTATTTCTCAAAAACAAAAATACTCTTCTGCATGGTTCCGCCTCTTTGAATTCCTGCCCGGGGTGCTGGCATGGGGAACTTTGATCGGGGCAATTGTATTTTCCGGGATTTTGCCGGTGTGGACAAGCCTTTTCATTATTATCTTTGACACGTATTGGTTTTTGAAAACTATATTCTTCTCGGTGCATTTGCGCGCGTCATTCAAGCGGATGCGGGCGAACATGCGGGTCAACTGGCAGGAGCGGCTCGTGCAAAAAAATCTGCCGTGGCAGGATGTATATCATCTGGTTATCTTTCCGATGTACCAAGAACCGTACGAATTGGTAGCCGAGACGTTCAACTCTCTGCTTGCCGCAAACTACCCGGCGGATCGCATGATCGTGGTGCTTGGAACCGAAGGGCGCGCGCCGGAAGGGGAGGAGACGGCGCAACGCATCCAAGAGGAATTCGGAGGCAAATTCTTTCGGCTGCTCACGACCGTGCATCCTGCCGATCTGCCGGAAGAAATTCCAGGCAAAGGGTCAAATGAGACGTGGGCGGGAAAGCAGGTGAAGGAAAAAATCATTGATCCGCTCGGAATTCCGTACGAGAAAGTCGTGGTATCGGTTTTCGATGTGGACACGCAGGTATTCCCGGAGTATTTCGGCATTCTCACGTATGAGTTTCTCACGTGTCCGCATCCGCAGCGCTCAAGCTATCAGCCGGTTCCGCTCTTTACCAACAATATCTACCAGGCGCCGGCGCTTGGCCGCGTGATCGCATTTTCCTCGTCATTTTGGCACATGATCCAGCAGTCGCGGCCGGAGCGCATGGCCACGTTCTCGTCACACGCGATGCCCTTCAAAGCGCTCGTCGAAATCGGATTCTGGAATACCGGTATCGTGTCCGAGGACTCGCAGATTTTTTGGCAGTGCTTTCTCCACTACGACGGCAACTGGCGCGTTGTGCCGATCCTGTACCCGGTCTCGATGGACGCCAATGTGGCACCGACGTTCTGGCAAACTGCGAAAAATCTCTACAAGCAGCAGCGCCGCTGGGCATGGGGCGGGTGTGAAAACATACCCTATATGCTTGAAGGATTTCGGCGTCATCCGAAGATGCCTTTCGGAAAAAAACTCTACCGGGCGTTCCATTATATCGAGGGCTTTCACTCGTGGGCGACCAACTCGATCATCATCTTCGCGCTTGGTTGGCTCCCGGTCCTGATCGGCGGTTCCGAATTCAGCGTCTCGGTGCTCTCCTATAATCTGCCGCGCATCACGCGCTTTATCATGAGCTTTGCCATGATCGGCATTGTCTCCTCGGCGTTTTTTGCCATCATCCTCCTGCCGCCAAAACCAAAATGGTTTCGCAAGCGCCACCATATTTTGTATTTCTTCCAATGGATTCTCATGCCGATCACCATGATCGTCTTCGGCGCGTTCCCGGCGCTCGAGGCCCAAACCCGTGTTATGCTCGGCCACAAATTCCGCCTCGGCTTCTGGGTCACGCCCAAGTATCGGTGATTGATTCTTCCTGCGAATAAGGTATGATGAAAAAGTTGCGGTTATGGCGCGCGGCCATGGTTTAGTGGCAGGACGACTGCTTCCCAAGCAGTAGGCGCGAGTCCGATTCTCGCTGGCCGCATTAAAAAAAGTTTATGCGAAAACACGGGGGAAAATTGCAGGTGCGGGATTCGTTTCCGATGATCGGAAAGGGGTTGGTCGTGGTGGGGGTGCTGCTGGAGGGCGCGATCAGGATTAAGATGAAGACCATGACCAACGGCAAGGTCGGCGAAGTGCGGCTGATCGAGTATCGGGACGAGGTGCCCGAGGTTTTCGATACAGTCGGAGACAACGTCAGCGTGTTGCTGCATGGCCTTGAAAAGGGCGACGTCATCGCTTCAACGCTTGTGTTTGATTAAGCATGAGATCTTTTCTCAAAGGATTCTTTGGAGTGGTGATCACCGGAATGGTCGCGGCCAGTTTGTTGACTTTCACATCCCGGGGCGCCGAAAAATCTTCGGGAGTAAAGAGAATGATGGGGACGCTCCTGCAGGCAGGGGATTTATTACAGCCGGAAGCGCAGGAAAAATCTCCAGAAGAGCTGTACCATGAAGCGTTGAGACGATCGAGCGATGTCAAGGGATTATACATGACGGCCGATGTGGCCAATGATCAAGGCGCGGGCGCCACCCGGCTGCGCAATCACATCATCGGACTTGCAAAGACCACCGAGATCAACGGTATCGTGATCGATGTGAAAGAGGTGTGCGGACCGGATTATGTCCCTACGTACCTGAAGGTGCTTCTGGACACTTTGCATCAAAATCATATTTGGGCGATTGCGCGAATCGTGGTTTTCAAAGATGCGGCGCAGATTTATGCGCACTCGGAGTGGTACCTCAAGCGGGCATCGCCGAAAACGATAGCAGACCAGTGCGCGAACAGGAAATATCTCCGTTCTCCATCCTCCGTTCTCCAGCCCCCATCCTCTATCTTGTGGCAGGACAACAAAGGCGGCTATTGGCTTGATCCGGCATCGCCGGGCGCGCGGGAGTACATTGCTTCGTTTGCAAAGCGGATGATTGATCTCGGTTTTGACGAGCTGCAGTTTGATTATATGCGTTTCCCGTCCGATGGCGACGTAAATGTGGCGATCTACCCGGCATGGAATCATAAAACTCAAAAATATGCGGTGATGAAAAGTTTCTTTTCACTTCTGGGCGAGCAGTTGCGCGCGTACAAACCGGATATTATCCTGTCCGCGGATCTGTTTGGTTATGCGGCATTGCAGTACGGCGATGTGGGCATTGGTCAGCGATTGCAAGATATTGGCGAGAGTTTTGACTATATTTCCTTCATGGTCTACCCGTCGCACTACTATGGCGGGTTGTATATGCCTGTCGATCCCATTCGTAAATTGCCGCCGGTTGCGCTTGATAACAAAAGAGTGCGGGCGCGTCCCGACATCACGGTTGGTCGCTCGCTGCAGGCGGCGCGTGATTTTTTGGACGGCATCGGGACCAGCACTCGTGCGGCAGCATCTTCCACTGCAATTGCACGCTCGCAGGTACGGCTGCGCCCGTGGCTTGAAGATTTTTTTCACGAACAAGATCGGCTCGGGCATCGGCCATACGGCGTTGAGAAAGTCAAGATGCAAATCGCCGCGGCCGAGCGCGTTGAGCAGCACGGATGGCTGCTTTGGAACGCCTCAAACGTGTACAGTGAGGGAGCATTGAGAAAAGAAAATTAGAATCCATGTCAACCAAAAACATCTGCATATTCGGGGACAGTATTGCGTATGGGGAGTGGACGCACCATCTGGGGTGGGCGGATCAGCTGCAGAATACGCTGCAGCAAAATACGCTTGAGTCAAAATTCACCCAGTACTATTTCCTGTACAATTTGAGCATTCCCGGCAATACGACCGAAGGTGTGCTCAAGCGGTTTCAAGTCGAGGCCGAGGCGCGGGAGCCGCACATTATCATTTTTGCGGTCGGTACCAACGATTCGGGATGTCGCGACAATCCAGACACGCCACGCGTCTCACCGGAAAGATTCGAAGAAAATGTCCGCGCGCTGATCGATATGGCAAAGCACCATACGCGCGCGGTTATCTGGATCGGCCTGACCGGTGTTGACGAGAAACGCACCACGCCGTTCGAGACCACATATTTTTCCAACGAACGTATCGGTGCGTACGACGTGGTTGTCAAAGAAATATGCGCCGACTATAACGTCCCGCACCTGGATCTTCTTGCCGCGCTCCGGCCCGAAGATCTGGAAGACGGACTGCATCCGAACAAGCAGGGCCACGACAAAATCTTTCACGCCGTACGCGATTTTTTGATTGAGAAGGAGGTGATCTGACGTCTGTTGAAAATTACGTGAATTTCAGGTACGCTCACCACGAACGCGCGCCACCTTAGCTCAGTTGGCAGAGCGACGCACTCGTAACGCGTAGGTCCCCGGTTCGATCCCGGGAGGTGGCTTAATCCCCCTTTTTCTTTTTTCTGAAATGTGGTATACTGTGTTTTATGGAAGATATATTGCAACGGTTGAACGAAACAGACGGTAAAATCCGCGGGTTCGCGGACCGGCTTTGACGTAGCCAAGAAACGGGAAGAGATCTTGAAAATCGAACGTGAGATGCAGCAGTCCGGATTCTGGGATAACCGCGAGCGTGCCTCCGCAGCGAGCAAGGAACTCGCGCAGTTGAAACGGGAAACCGAGCAGCAGGATCGGATTGCGGATGAGATGAAAACCTTGCAGGAGATCGCGGCCATGGCTGGCGGGGATGAAAAATTGCTGCAGGAGATCGAGTCCAGAGTGCGTGTCCTTGAAAAGGAGGTGAGACAGACGGAGATCCAGCTTTTTTTCTCCGGAAAGTACGATAAGGGCAATGCGGCGCTCTCGATCTATGCGGGTGCGGGCGGGCGCGATGCCGAGGATTGGGCAGCGCTTCTCTACCGCATGTACCAGAGGTTTTTTGAAAACCGCGGTTGGAACACCAAGATCATCCATGAACACTGGGGAGAGGGGAGCGGCCCCGCCGGGTGGGGCATCAAGAACGCAACGATCCTGGTGGAAGTCCCGTACGCGTACGGCTATCTGAAAAAAGAAGGAGGGGTGCACCGGCTCGTGCGCATCTCGCCGTTCTCGTCGCAGTCCTTGCGCCATACCTCATTTGCCTTGGTGGATGTGATGCCCGAAATAGTGGCGCCCGAGGAAGTGGAGCTGAAGCCGGACGATTTGACTATAGATTTTTTCCGGTCATCCGGTCCCGGCGGTCAGAATGTAAACAAGCGCGAGACCGCCGTGCGCATTACGCATGTGCCGACGGGATTGCAGGCGGCGTCGCAAAACGAGCGTTCACAGGATCAGAATCGCGAGATGGCCATGGGTCTGCTTCGCGCAAAACTGTATAAGCTGCGGGTTGAACAGCGAGAGCAGGAACGCCGCGGCGTGCGGAGTGAAAAGGTAAAGATCGAGTGGGGCAATCAAATCCGCTCCTATGTGATGCACCCGTATCAGATGGTCAAAGACCACCGCACCGGAGTTGAGACGTCGCAGATCGACAAGGTGCTGGACGGGGACTTGGGTGAATTTATAGAGGTCGAGATTAAAGCGTAATCGCAAACAGAAGAGTCATGATTTTTTTTGACAACGTATCGAAGATTTACAACAGCCACTCGGTTGCGTTGCGGGACGTAACCTTGCGCATTGAGCCGAAAGAATTTGTCTCGATCGTAGGGACTTCGGGCGCGGGCAAGACCACGCTGTTACGGCTGCTGCTACGGGAGGAGGAGCCGACATCTGGGCGGATTTTGCTTGACGGGTTTGATATTACCGATGTGCGGCGGCGTGATCTGCACCGGATCCGGAGGAGAATCGGCACCGTATTTCAGGATTATAAGCTGCTGCCTATGAAAACGGCGTACGAGAATGTGGCGTTTGCCATGGAGGTTGCGGGGCGCGCACCCGAAGAGATTGCGGAAGACGTGCCGCAGGCGATCCAGCTGGTGGGACTGACCGGCAAGGAAAATAATTTTCCGCATCAGCTCTCGGGAGGAGAGAAACAGCGTATTGCGATTGCGCGCGCCCTTATCAACCGTCCGGACGTGCTGCTTGCGGACGAGCCCTCGGGTAATCTTGATCCGGTCAACACCGCCGAGATCGTCAAATTACTCCTCAAGGTAAACGGACTTGGCACCACGGTGCTCCTTGCTACGCACGACAGCAAAGTAATCAATGATCTTGGGCGGCGCGTGATCACCTTTGATGCCGGTCGTATCGTAAGCGACGAGGAACACGGAACCTATATGCCCGATGTCGGAGAAGAAAAAATATAAAGCGTTTAATTTGAAATTTTATGGCACTCACCACATTGAAACGAGTTCTGTCTGCGGGATACGTGAGCTTTAGGCGAAACGCCTGGCTGTCTCTGGCCACTATCATGGTCATGGCGCTGGCCCTTTTCGTGATAGGCAATCTTATATTTCTTGGCGCGTTTGCAAACACGGTTCTGGCGCAACTCGAATCGCGTATTGACGTGAGTATCTATTTCCAGCCAAACGCATCCGAGCGGGATATTTTTAGCGTCAAGCACGATCTTGAATCGCATGCCGATGTTGCTGATGTCGCCTACACCTCGCGCGATGCCGCGCTTGCCGCGTTCCGGGACCGCCATAAAGACAACCAGCTCATCACCGGCGCGCTTGCCGAGCTTGGCGACAATCCGCTTGAGGCGAGCATCAACGTGAAGGCAAAGGACTCCTCGCGATTCGCCGCGATCTCAAGCTTTTTGGAACAGAAAAACTATTCCATCGTGGACAAGATCAACTTTTCCGAAAATGAGCGCGTGGTCGAGCGCCTCGGCTCCATCCTCACCGCCGTGCGCGCGTCCGGCGCGGTGCTGGCGCTCGTGCTCGCCGTGATTGCGATGCTGGTGGCATTCAACACGCTCCGCCTGGTCATCTACACCATGCGCGAGGAGATCGGCATCATGCGCCTGGTCGGCGGCACCGGCTGGTTCATCCGCGGCCCGTTTCTCGTATCGGGCGCCCTCTACGGTTTTTTCGCCGCGCTTGTCACTACCGTTATCTTTTTCCCGCTCACCTGGTATGCCTCGCCCAAGCTCGCCTTTCTCGTTCCCGAATTCAACCTCTTCAGCTACTTCCTGCTCCACTTGGTAGAGTTCTCCCTTATCATGTTCACCTTCGGCATCACCCTGGGCATCCTCTCCAGCTTCATCGCGGTGCGCAGGTATTTGCATGTGTGAGCATTGCATGGTAAAATAAGACCATGTCCAGCTTTGAAGAGATAAAAGAAAAATCTGATGTCATTCTCCGTCAAGCGGGCGTTAAACGTGCTGCCATTTTTGGTTCATTCGCACGGGGTGAAGCCAACAAGAAAAGCGACATTGATCTGCTGGTTGAGTTTGAAGGACAAAAAACGCTCCTTGATCTCTCCGCGCTCAAAATGCAGTTGGAACAAACTCTCGGCCTGAACGTTGATCTGGTCACCTATCAGTCGCTTTCACCATTGCTCCGAGATTCTATTTTACGGGAGCAGATTTCTCTCTATGGATAAAGACCCGAAACTATTTCTCAAACACATACTAGAAAGTATCGTGCAGATAGGGACGTACACGCATGGTGTTTCCAAAGAACAGTTTCTCGTGACCCCGCAAATCCAAGATGCGGTAATGAGACGGCTTGCCGTGATCGGTGAGGCAACGAAGAATTTACCAAACGAGCTGCGCGAGAAGTACGCGCAAATCCCATGGGATAACATTGCCGGAATGCGTGATATGCTCATCCATGAATATTTCGGTGTTGATACGGAAATAGTATGGAATACCCTTGAAAAAGACCTTCCGACGTTTAAAGCGCACGTAGAAGATATTCTTTCGGCGCTACAAAAGTAACGGTCTTTTCTTGGTTTTTTTAAAAGAATATGCTACCATAAAATCGCCTCATAAAGGCGATTTTATTACCTAGCAAGCGAGTAAAAAGAACACGAATGTTCTTTTTCGAGCAATGGTAGTGTTGGTTTTCGATATTTCATTGCGGGATCGTCTAACGGCAGGACTCATGCCTCTGAAGCATGCTATCTTGGTTCGAATCCAAGTCCCGCAGATTCCATGTTTAGTTTTGTTACAAATATTAACTCCGGTGATTTGATCCTCTTAGCAACACTCCTTGCGATAGTTTGGTATTCAATAGAAAAAATAAAAACCTCTTCCCCTTACTATGGCGAAAAATAACTACAATAACTGGACAAAAGAGCAACTCGTTGATGAAGTTGCGCGGCTTCGCAAGCGCAAAAAATACGGCCTTGTCTGGGAAGATAAGCCGGAAGATGTTGTTGAGCAATGCAAGACGGAATTGCCGGTGCTCAAAGAAGTGAAAAATAAAGCGATTGCGAAAGACAAAAACGGCCCCGTGAACATTCTCATTGAGGGAGACAACTATCACGCCCTCTCGGTCCTCAATTACACCCACAAAGGCAAAATTGATGTTATCTACATTGACCCGCCGTATAACACCGGTAATAAGGATTTTATTTACAATGACAATTTTGTAGATGCAGAAGACCCATACCGACACACGAAATGGCTCTCGTTTATGGAGAAGCGATTGAAGCTGGCAAAAAACTTATTAAAAAGGACTGGTGTGATTTTTATGAGTATTGATGATAACGAGAGCGCCCAATTAAAGTTACTAGCAGACGATATTTTCAAAGGGGGTTTTATTGCAACTATAATCTGGGAGAAAAAGTTTTCGCCACAGAATGATGTAAAGTGGTTTTCGGATAATCACGACTATCTACTCGTCTACGCAAAGAACAAAGAAAGTTGGAGGCCAAACCTTCTGCCGCGCACAGAAGTAGCTAACTCCCGTTATTCTAATCCAGATAATGACCCGAGAGGTGATTGGACATCTGCGGATATGACTGTTAAGACATATAGCGCGAAGTACGATTACCCAATAAAAACACCGAGCGGGAGAGTGGTGAACCCAACAAAGGGACGATGTTGGGCTATGCCAAGAGAAAGAGTTGATGAATTAGTGAAAGAAAACAGAATATGGTTTGGTGAGAGCGGTGGTAATGTGCCACGTGTGAAGATTTTTCTTTCAGAAGTAAAAGAAGGCATAGTGCCTCTTACGATCTGGAGATATACAGAAGCCGGCCATAATCAGGAGGCACGACAGGAGCTAAAAAATATACTTCACGACACAATGTTTGATAATCCGAAACCCACCAAGTTAATAAAAAAGGTTCTTCAAGTAAGCTCCGCTAAACACTCCGTTGTTCTTGACTTCTTTGCTGGTTCCGGTACCACCGGACACGCCGTTCTTGAATTAAATAAAGAGGATGGCGGCAATCGCCGGTTTATTCTTTGCACCGATGATCAAGACAATAATGGAAGTGGTACTAAAATCGCTGTTGATATTTGCTATCCTCGTGTAGCGAAAGTTATTGAGGGATACAAGGATGCAAAAGGCAAAAGCGTTGCTGGTCTCGGCGGCAATTTCAAATACTTCCGCACGGCGTTTGTCGGCGCGGAGTCGAATGATAAAAACAAAGAAGCATTGACCAAGCAGGCAACGGAGATGCTCTGTATGCGCGAAGATACTTTTGAGCCGGTAAAAGATACAGAAACGGTAAAGATTTTCAAAAACTCAAATCAGCACACCGGCATTGTTTTTGACGAGGATGCTATTCCTGCGTTCAAGAAAGAAATCGCCAAGATTGGCGGCGTGTGGAGCGTGTATATCTTCTCTCTCGGTGATGATACTTTTGAGGACGAGTTTGGGGAGATGAAGCAAAAGATAACTGTTGCGCCGATACCCGAAGCGATTTTGCGGGTCTATCGGCGTTTATTCAAAGTATAATATGGCTTTTCAACTGACAAAATATCAACATGAATCGGCCCGCGAGCTCTTGCAAGACGCGAAACGGCTCTTGCGCCAAACGGGCAACAAGAAACTTGTATTCAAGGCCCCGACCGGCTCCGGCAAGACCATAATGATGGCCGAGTTTTTGGCTCGGTTTGTAGATGACCACGACCACCCGCCTTGCGCGTTTATCTGGGCCGCGCCGCGCCAGCTTCACGAACAGAGCAAGAGAAAATTGGAGCTTTATTTTGAAAACACACGAGCAATGGATTGTTCGTTTTTTGAGGATTTGGATGACCGGCAAATCGGTGAAAACGAAATCCTGTTTTTCAACTGGGAGAGTATCCGGCAAGAGAATAATATCTATATCCGCGAAAATGAGCAGGAAAACAATCTCTCAAATATCGTTGAGCGCACCCGTAAGGCAGGGCGGGCAATCGTTCTTGTAATTGACGAGAGCCATTTCCACGCGCAAGCCGAAACCTCGCAAAACCTTATTGTCGCAATTTCTCCAAATCTTACGATTGAGGTTTCTGCAACGCCAGTAATGCAAAATCCCGATAGGATTGTAAGCGCTGATATTGAGGATGTAAAAGCCGAGCAAATGATAAAGAAAGCCGTGATACTCAATGAGGATTTCAAAAGCGTGGTCCACCGCGGCCGCACTGAAACTATAAAAAGCGAACTTGCCGGTAGCACGGATGAAATTGTTTTGCGGGAAGCACTGAAAAAGCGCGAGGAGCTTGTCCGAGCGTATAAAGCGGCTGGCGTTGTTGTAAATCCATTGCTTCTTATCCAATTGCCGGATCGGCGCGGCCAGGCAGATGAGGACCGGGAAGCAATGATTGCGCGGGCACTCAAAGACAAGCACGGCATTAGCGTTGAGAATGGCAAACTCGCAATCTATCTTTCTGAAAATAAAGAGAACTTGGAGAATCTCACCATGAACGACAATGAAGTGGATGTCTTGATATTCAAGCAAGCCATCGCGCTCGGCTGGGATTGCCCGCGGGCGCATATACTTGTACTCTTTCGTGAATGGCACAGCCCGGTGTTCTCAATTCAAACCCTCGGCCGGATTATGAGAGTGTCGGAGCCGGAGCGTGGATATTATGATAATGACATCCTCAATTTTGCTTATGTCTATACGAACATTGACGATATTGAAATCAAAGAGGACATTGGCGGCGGGTATGTGGTGATACACACCAGCAAGCGAAGTGCAAAATACAAACTGGTTCATCTGCCCTCGGTGCATCGCAAGCGACACCGCGAACAGACGCGCTTGAATCCGATATTTACTGCCTTGTTTCTTGAGGAAGCGCAAAAATATACAAGCAAGGATAAAAAAGGTCTTGAAAAAGCTATAAAACTGAAAGGCCAAAGAGTGGCGCAGTATTTTATATCAGACTGGAAAAGCGAAAACATTGACGAGCTGAAAGACGCTCATATCGTGGCGGATCAGAAAGCGCACTACATTACCGACACCGACTTACAGCGCCTGTTTGATTATTTTGTCCGCAAAAATCTTTCGCCGTTCTATCCTGAAGACCGATCCGTGGGCCGCCTGAAAAAGTCAATCTATAAGTTTTTTGATAAACGCCTCGGTATGACGCTCGCAGATCATTTCCACGACATCATAAACATCACCTTGAGCGAAGAGAATCGGCCTCACTTTGAGGCAGTGATAGACAGCGCCAAACGCGCCTATATTGCGGCAACGGAAAAGCAAGAAAAAGAGCTTGTAGGAGATGTTTGGGAAGTGCCAGAGCGTCTTGCTTTTGGGGAGGGATATGTTGAGACGGATGCGAAGAAATCCGTGATGGAGCCGTTTTTCTCAAACGAACACTGGCAATCAGAGAAAGCGTTTATTGATTTCTTGGAGAAGCCACGAAATAATGTATTGCTGTGGTTCAAAAACGGAGACCGAGACGCGACTTTCTTTGCCGTGCCGTATAAGGATGGCGATGATTGGTCGCCGTTCTATGTTGATTTTGTGGTTATGATGAAAGACGGAAGCATCGGTTTGTTTGATCCGCACAGCAGTCATTTGACCGACTTTGCGGCAAAATCAGACGGCTTGCAAGCATATATTGCAGGATTAAAAAAGAAAGGCCGGAAAGTATCCGGCGGCATCGTAGCAAACACAGACCCACGCACTTACACCGGCCAATGGATGGTCTATGATGGCAGTGGAAAGGGTGCGCGAGAGGGCGATTGGGATAATTGGAAACAACTACAACTTTGAATATGGTCGTACACTATGGGCCGCCGGAGAGCCCAGATAATAAATCAATCAGGGAGCAACTTGGGGAATTGAAAAAACTCAATCAATCCTCTGCCTTTTACAGTAAGCTCACAATCATTATTGGCACTCTAACATTGTTAGTTAGCCTTTTTGGAGTTATGATAACTGTATATTACGCATCAATTCAAACCCAACCCATTCTTGATGAAAGTTCAAGGAGCAGAATCAAATATAAAGAAATTTGTTCTCGGTCGGATCCTAATTGGTCATTCCCTCTTTCTGATGGTAACACAAGCACATGCAGTAAATTTTTTCCTGAGATGTTCCCTGAGTCTCTGTAAGATAAGACGATGGAGATACTCTACTATAGTAAAAGTTATGAAATGAAATATAAGATTGCTCCTGATGCAATCAATACATTGGACAAGTTGGTTTTTGATATGGAGAATCCGTTTCAATAGCAGCGTACAGACAGAATAACTCCCTTGAATTGATGACAACAAAAGAAGATTCATACCCCAAAACTGAACGCAAAAGCCGATCTCCCTTGCAGTAAAAGGGTTCTAACTTCGTCCAGTACCCGCAGCAGCTTTTTACGATACGAACTCAAAATTTTCAAATGAGAGGGTTCGCTTTGGCGGCGGCGAAGCCGCCGCTTGCGCGGGAAATGAAGATATTCTCCTGAAATCGTACCGGAATCCGGAAGAGGCACGCTCCGGTCTCACTGAATACTTTACTTTCTACAACACCGAACGCAGGCATCAATCACGTGAGTACCGGACACCTGCCGAGGTATATTTCAAAAAGTCGTAATCAAAACCATTATTCATTTTTTCAAGGTTCGCCATTATAATGCAGGAATTATGTATGCATTCCAGCGTTATCAACAAGCCATTGATTTTCTCGAGGGGCTCTCCAATATACCCCAAGAGAAGGAGTACATGCGGGACCGGAACGAGCCGTCTTTATATCTGAAACGGATGCGGTATTTTCTCGGGTTGATTCACAATCCGGACCGGCATTTCAAGTTTATCCACATTACCGGCACCGCAGGGAAGGGAACGGTCACGACCATGGTGCATGAAATACTGCAGACCTCGGGGAAGAACGTAGGTTCGTTTACGTCGCCCTTTGTAACTACGTCCATTGAGAAGATCAGGGTGGGAGAACAATACATCGCGCCCGACGAGCTTGCGGATATTGTTGAATATCTCAAGCCGCACATTGACCGCGCGTATGCGTATGGACCGTACGGCAGGCCTTCGTACTTTGAATTGTTCCTTGCGATTGCATGTGTCTATTTCCAAAGGCAGCAGTGCGAATGGGTGGTGCTCGAAGTCGGCCTTGGCGGTAGATATGATGCGACCAACGTAATTGAAAAGCCCCGCGTTACCGCCATCACCAATATTGATTATGATCACACCGAGGTGCTGGGTAAAACTCTCAAACAGATCGGGCGGGACAAAGCAGGTATTATCAAAAAGGGATCGGTCTTCTTTACTGCGGAACAGCGTCCTGCGCTGCTTCGTATGTTTCAAAAAATATGCGATGAAAAAAGGGTGGCGTTGCACCACATTCCCCGTGAAAAAAGTTATCAGGAATATAATAAAGCCCTGGCTGCTGCCATCACCAGAGGTCTGGGCATAGACGAAAAGCATATCACCCAAGGCATACAACGCATCCGCCTGCAATGCCGCTTTGAGATCGTGCAGAGGCATCCGCTGGTCGTGCTTGATGGGGCACACAACCGCGCCAAAATCAGAAGTACGATCGAGAATCTCAACCAGCTTGATTTTCAAAAGCTCCTACTCATCATCGGCACCGCAGACAACAAAGACAAGGCATCCATGCTTGCGCAGATCGTGCCCCGTGCAGATCATATTTTGTTTACGCGCTTTCAAATCAAGGACCGGAAGTGCGCGCATCCAAAAGAACTGGCGCTACTCTCCAAAAAATATTTGAAAAGGGGAGCGCGCATAGCCATGCTCCTTGATCCGGAACAAGCCCTTGGCCACGCGCTGAAACAGGCCCATGCAAAAGATCTGATTCTTGTGGTCGGTTCATTTTTTCTTGCCGGCGAGCTTAGAAAAAACTGGATACCGGAAGAACATGTCCTGCGAAAAAGGATGGGGTGAAACCAAAGACCTTTCCGAGTCGTTCTACTACCTATGTCTGATTTAAAAATACCAACGCACCTCGCCATTATTCCGGATGGAAACCGCCGATGGGCAAAACAGCACGGCCTGCTTCCCTGGGAAGGCCATCAAAAAGGTGCGGAGCAGTTTAGGACTATGGCACGAGCCGTGTTCAAGAGTGGCATCTCTTCTCTGACCCTGTGGGCCGCATCTGAAGATAACCTGCGTAAACGTCATATGATGGAGATCGCGGCACTCGTAAAAATTTTTACCCAGTACCTCCGAGACAAAGAATCTCTTGAGAACTTGCGCGAAGACCATGCTCGCTTTCGCGTATATGGCCGCGGCAGAGAAATCGTACAGAGCCGCGCACTTGATCGGGCAATCATGGATCTTGAAACCGCAACAAGTTCGCATACCGCACGTAATCTCACTATCCTTTTCGGATATGATGGCAGGCAAGAGATGGTTGATGCCATGCAGAAAATCTCCCAGGCACATGTATCCACAATCAAATATCAGGACATAAAAAATCACTTGTGGACGCGTGATCTTCCACCCGTTGATCTGGTTATCAGAACCGCAGAAGAAGATACTGACTGGACTCACTGGAGTTCGGGATTCATGATGTGGGACACGGCCAATGCTGAATTTTACTTTACCAAAACCTTCTGGCCGGATTTCTCTGAAGACGAGCTCGGCCGTGTCCTGGCCGGCTATCAAAAACGCAGACAGACGAGGGGTACGTAATACGGCGAACTCTGGTATAATGGGAATACGTTGTCTATACTATGACCCTCGACACCTCGCTTTTTTTTACTCTCAACAACCTGGCAGGCCGGTCGCATACCCTTGATCTCCTGATAATTTTCTCCGCGCAATATCTTGCCTATGGTGTAGCCGTTGTTTTTCTGATAGCGGCGTACCAAGCACGCAACCACACTGCCGTTTTTTGGATACCGATCATCTCCGCCCTTATCGCACGTCTCGGCATCACCGAGCTGATCCGTTTCTTCTACCACCGCCCCCGTCCATTCATGGTCTACCCCATACACCCACTTCTTTCCGACACCACATGGTCGTTTCCCTCGGGCCACGCCACGTTTTTCTTTGCCCTTGCCGCCGGACTTTATTTTTATAACAAAAAATGGGGGACAGTCCTTTTCCTCGCCGCCATCCTCATGACCATCGCCCGCGTCATCGCGGGCGTCCACTACCCATCGGACATCCTCGGCGGCATACTCATCGGCATCGCGTGCGCGTATGCGGTACGATATATTATCGGTGGACCTAGGGAGAATCGAACTCCCATATCCCGCGTGCAAGGCGGGCGCTCTACCACTAAGCTATAGGCCCGAACGAGAAACAAGATGTATGTTCACACATATTTTTTTTGAGCGAGAGGTCCTTAACCGACGCCTTGGCCAAACCAACACCGCTAAATTTCCTCAAAATCTTGCTGGACAATTCCACGACATTGATGCCCTTGCTGCCAGTCCGTAAAAGAATAGCCAAAAGTTCCGAATCAGAGAGCCGCTCGGGTCCATATTTTTCGAGTTTCTCTCGCGGTCTATCAACTTGTGGTAAATCTTTAATTTTCATACTTATTTATTTTGTGATCACCTTACGGTCTTCTTCTTTGCCACCAATTCGGATGTAGTCCTCGCAACTATCAACCCAAATTTTCTTGCAGGTGCAGCTCGCCCCGTTAGAGGCTAGGGGCTCTCTAATGGGGTAAGTCTCCCCGAGGGACTCGTTCGCGACCCTACGGGGTAAAATTCTTTGGTTTTGTTGGCGTTGGCGATTTCCTTTGGCATATTATTTCAATTTTTTGGGCTCATTCTTACTATGCAGACTTTTGGCATTTTTGCCGGTAATAGCTTTGTTGCCGGTTTTGGATTCAATTTCTTTGCGGGCGTTGCCCGCCACGGTCCCGCCTTCTCGGGCAACTTGCTTATTTTGCTCGAAATCTCCCGGTTCGCGTTTTTGCGAAATCTCCGTAGTCGCGGTTTCGGCCAGCATATTTAAAACCAGATCCAGATTCGTCATGTTGTCCCGCAGATTTTCTTTCTTCAGCCCTTTAAGATTTTTATACTCCTTTGTCGAGAGCCCTGCCCACGCCTTGGATATTTCATCGGTAAGAATGGCAAACTCCAGTCCCTCTTTCGCGCCGCGCTTTTCCCATTCATCGGTGAGCGCCTTGCGAATTTCTATGCTCTTTAACCTTTGATTTACCCACTCTGGACTGTATCCTTTCTGCAAGTAGGTTTTTAAGGCGCGATTAATGGCGAGTTCCGGGTCGGCCGTCTCCTCCAGCCGCTCGTACCCCACGCGCGCCAGCCATAGCTTGAACGGCTCGGCATTGGGGGACGGGATGGATTGGATGAGTCGGAGTATAACCTCGGTGTCCGCCGCGTCAGTCAGGTAATACTTGCCGTCCGGAGCCCGCATTTTCAGTTGGTTACATTTTGTAACCACCTCGCTGCCTTCCTGTTTTAGGCGGCTTTTTAGCACTTTCCAGTAATTTCTCGGGTTGTCGCTTGCGCTTAATGCTCCCACGACATCAACTACAGAAAAATACCAAAGCTCTTTTTCTTCGTCCCAGTAACGGCGGATTTTTTGGCCTTCAAAAATTGCTATCGCTTTATTTTTTGATTGCTTTTTCATAAATTCGGTTTCTTTTTAATCTTCAGGCACGCCTCTTATAACTTTCTATAGCTCGTTGAACGGCCTTGGCCGGTGCGCTCAATCTTTTTGAGCCGCATCAGTTTATCGATCCCTTGCCTAACGGTCGGATAAGCGACTTTTGTCTGTTCGGAAATCTCGCGCGGTGTGGAACTGTCAACTTTTTGGAGATAATTCCAAACAGCGAGCTGTTTTTGCGTAAGCAGTCGTTGAATGTTTTCTTTGGACAAAAGATCGATGGCCATTTTCGATTGTTTCAAGAAAATAGTCAAGAAAAAATCCAGCCACGGGATGATGGTTTCGTCCGGGGTGGTCTTTCCGCCTGAGGCGGATCCGCCTTTGGCGGAAAATGTTTTTTGACTCTGGTGAAGCGCGAGATAATACTCCGGCTTATTATCTTCAACTATCTTCTCATGGGAGACGTAGGGCATGTACAAATAACCCTCTTTCAATAAAAGAAGATTGGTGAGCACACGGCTCAGACGGCCGTTACCATCCTGAAATGGATGGATCTGCAAAAACTCCACAAGGAAGTCGCCCACGATAAGAAGCGGATGATGCTTCTTATCCGCGAGAGCCTGCTCTGTCCACTCAACCAGTTCCTGTGTTTCTTTGGACGCAAGATATGCCGGTGTAGTATCAAAAAACACGCCAACCGATTCGCCTGCGGCGTTTATCATCTGCACCTGATTTTCTCTTTTTTTGTAATCGCCTCGATGGTCTTCGTCCTTCTTTACATATTTCAGGAGTTCTTTGTGGAAGTGTTGGATAGTGCTTTCACTGAATTTCAAACTTTTCCAAGAATTGAACACATTCTCAAGCAACTCGTAATATCCTTTGACTTCCTGCTTGTCACGGTCAGTAAATTTTTGGATATCAATGCCTCGCATGAGTTTTTCCACGTCTTCATCGGAAAGCCTCGCCCCTTCGATACGAGTTGATGCTCCGGTTGAAGTAATCAAAACAGATCGTTTGAGACGACCTAATACTTGAGGCGAGAGTTGCGCTCCGGCGATCCATTGCCCCTTTAACTCATCAATTCTCGCTATTTTTGACCAGACTTCAGCGGGTAACTGTTCCAGTCGGCGGTCTAATTTGTTGTTATTTGCCATATGTTTAATCCGATATATCAACTATAGCGGATTGTAACGAATAAATCAAGCCCGGCGCTTATTACGAGCTAGGCCGGAAAGTTGCAATAAGAGCATTTGAATTACGACTTGGCGCAAAAAAGACGGCGTTTCCGAAATAATACACTTTTGTATCATTACAGAAACGCAGACCGGAAAGGGTCTTTGAGGTGCTTTCCAGTTTAAAAAGCGATTTTGTCCGGTTGGATCAGTGTAGTGGACAGAATCGGTCAAAGCGAGGCGAACCAAAACTCTTTGACTTTTCCAACGTGGTGCCCCACTAGTCCGTCGGCTGACGGAGAACCTAGGTCAATTGCTTAAAAGTCCGTCGGCTGACGGATTTACCATTAAGCTATGGTCCGTCGATATGCCCCCACTAGTCCGTCGGCTGACGGAGAACCTAGGTCAATTGCTTAAAAGTCCGTCGGCTGACGGATTTACCATTAAGCTATGGTCCGTCGATATGCCCCCACTAGGAATCGAACCTAGGTCAATTGCTTAAAAGGCAACTGCTTTACCATTAAGCTATGGGGGCAACTTTTCTATCATCTGCCTGATAAAATTTCTTCCTCGGGAACTTTTTAACTGTTGTTCGCGTCTTCTGGCTTCTTCCCGTGTGGAATGCTCTTCAGAATATACCAGTTGCCAGTTTTGCCCTTGTTTATAAGTAAATGATGACTTTTTATGTGGCGATAGGTTATTATGCCGAGCCAAACGTTTTTCTATATCGACAGTATAACCAATATAGACTTTCCCTTTATTATTGTAAATTGCGTATACGTAGAAGGTCATCTGCTTAAAAGTCCGTCGGCTGACGGATTTACCATTAAGCTATGGAGGCTATGTAAAAAATAACAAGAGCAGTATAGCGCAAAAATGCCCACGAGACAAGTGCAGATATGCTGGTTAGCCAACACGAATGCCTGTTCGGCCGCGCGTCGCGCGAGGTGTGCAGAGAAGCTGCCGCCTCCCTAATTGCAGACCTTGCACCCGAAGAGATGCCGGTGAGTTTGATGTGGTAGCAATATTAATTACAGCCTAAAACCCCTTGTTTATGGGGTTTTTTGTTGTTTTTTACAATTTGCTTGTTTGGTGGCAATTTGTTATGATGGAAACATGAAGATTTTTCAACGGGATCTTGAGGCAAAAATCGTGCCTGTTCTTTTCAAAGGCAAGATGGTTGTCATTTTGGGGCCGCGGCAGTCGGGGAAAACAACGCTTACCAAGAAAATCATTGCTGCTTTTGGTACTGATGGGGCGTATTATGATTGCCAATTGGCGGATGTTCGCGCTCACTTCGTAATGGGCGAACCGGATCGGCTGCTTCCGCTTACCGGAAATAAAAAAATCGTCGTGTTTGATGAAGCGCAGACCATACAAAATATCGGCAGTATTCTCAAGGCGTACTACGATACGTATCCGGAGGTTCAGATTATCGCTACCGGATCTTCTTTATTTGATCTTGCAAATAAAATCAAAGAGCCGATGACCGGCCGGGCGTATGAATTTTTGCTCCTGCCGCTTTCGCTGCATGAGGTGAGTTTGGCGTATCCCGGCCTTCGCGCGTCCGATATTCTGCCAATGATGCAGTTCGGTTCGTATCCTGCGGTTGTCGCGTCGGAATCACCGGAGGAAAAACTTTTCGCGATCAAAAATATCGCCACCAACTATCTGTATAAAGATATTTTCGTATTCGAGTCCATCCGCAGCCCCAAAGTGTTCGAGGATCTGCTCAAAATGCTTGCGCTTCAAGTCGGCTCGATCGTGTCCGTCAACGAACTGGCGCAAAGTCTCGGCGTGATGCGGGCGACGATCAGCCGCTATCTCACGCTGCTGGAGCAATCGCTCATCGTCAAACGTATCTATTCGTTTTCAAACAACCCGCGCAATGAAATGAAAAAAGGGTTTAAAGTTTTTTTTCTTGACACCGGAGTCCGCAACGCGCTGGTGGACATATCGTCTCCCATGGAAACGCGCACGGACAGGGGCGCGATCTTTGAAAATTATTTCGTCGGCGAGCGCATGAAGAGCGGCGCTCTTGAGATATTCCCGCCGGAAATAATGTTTTGGAGGTCGCGTACCGGAGCCGAGATTGATGTCATAGAGAAAAGCGGCCCTCAAATTTCTGCATTTGAATGCAAATGGAAAGATAGTGTCTCGATACCGGTGCAGTTTTCAAAGGCATATCCGAAAGCCGCATTTCAGTCGGTTACTGCGGAAAATATACTCGAAGTCATTATAGGTCTTCACAACACAAAAAGGAAGAGATAGAATTAAATTAAATCATATGTTTTCTTTCCATGCTCATGTTGTATTGGATAAGACTCGCGCTTGACTTTTTTGGGACACTCTGGTATCCTGCCCATATGGCACAAATATCGAACTGGCTGCTTATACATATGCTGGGCGGGATGCGCGGCGACGGTCTGTTTATGTTTGGCGGGTGGCAGTGTCCGAGTTGGTCTGGCGGCGGGGGAAAAGCGCTTATGCCCCACGAGCCGTCATTATTTTTTGAAAATTATTCCAGTGCGTAATGCACAAAAGTCCATTCATTTGGGCTTTTATTTTTTTCTCGGCGTCTATGACCACTCAATCCTATCAGCCCGGTCTAAGCGATAAGAAAAAGCTCGAGATCACCAGCTTGGCCGCAAGCGCATTGAGCGGGTTTTTCGGCACCGCAGGCGCCCTCTTTTTCAACTGGATGGTGCAGTGGTGGCTTGGGCGCGACATGAAGCGCGCCAACGGCTTATCGCTTCTCGCTATCTCCGTCACTGTGGCTATAGGTATTGTGATACGGATTTTTTGGCCGATTCAGATTATCCGCGCCGATTGGCATAAAGTACAGATTCTTCTCATCGCCGTCGCGTTCGGAGTGATAGGAGTTATCTTTGGGAAACTCTATGAGAAGCGACTCAAAGAAGCGCATCTGCGCCAGATGTTTATTGGCATCCTTCTTCTCACCAGCTTCAAATTGCTTGGCTTTATCCCTGCGCAATTATTTTCTTCTTTGCCCGTTGATGCACGAACCGCAACCGCCTTATGGAGTTTAGTTGCAGGAATAGGCACGCCCTTGCTTGGCGCGGGCGGAGGATTTTTTCTCATACCAGCATTTCTTGGCATCGGTTTTTCCCGCGACGAGGCAATACTCATGTCCTTGATCGTAACAGGATTCTTGGTGCTCTTCGGGGCATGGCTTTTTCATAGAGCCGGACGACTTGAAATCAAAGATCTGCGTCACGTTTGGCTGCCGGCAACCATAGGGACGCCAGTGGGCGTATGGCTGTCATATCAAGTTTCTCCCGAGTATTTCCAGAGCTTATTCGGCATTCTGCTCATAATCGCTGCGGGCAAGACGCTCCACGACATCAGCACGGGCTTCCGACAACTGATCCGTGGCATCTTCTCTTTTCGAACCCGTAGAGAGCACGTAGTTTCTTGAAATATAACTTTTCAAAAACCTTTACAATGGTTTATAATAAATACGTTCAGGCAGCTGTTCACTTATTTTATTAAAATTTCACGTCCTTTCCACTTCTTTCTTATGGTCTAAGGAGAATGATCGAGACAGGAAATATATCTTATGAAAAAGATCGTATTGGGCGCAGTGTTGTTGCTCCTTGCAGCAGGTATTTTGGCAATCGCTTGGACACGATATCGTTCGGTCACCGTATCTTCTCAACCGCGAATCTATCACATCGGCATCTTGTCGCGCGGTCGTGGCTCCTACGAGGTCGCTATTAAAGGATTTCTGGAGCAGATGCGGGAGCTTGGATATCTTGAGGGACAAAATGTGGTGTACGATGTGCGCTATCTCTCGACTGCTGACGAGCTTGAGCGGGCCGTCCAAGATTTTGTGAACAAGCCCGTTGATCTTATAATTACATACTCTACTCCGGCGACTCACCCCGCGTATAAGGCAACGCAGAAGATGTCAAATCCAATTCCGATTATCTTCGGCTCACTCAATTATCCTGTCGCCAGCGGATTTATTAAAAGTGTGGAGCAGCCGGGTACTAACGTCACTGGGGTCATCAGTCTTTCGACCGAACTCACGGCAAAACGAATTGAGTTACTTACCCGCATCATTCCCGGCATTAAAAAAGTCGCCATGCCGCGGAGCGCAGTGGAATTGAATGATATTGCCGTCAATAATTCGGTAGCCATTGCCCAAAAAACAGCTAAAGAGTTGGGTATTGAGCTCGTGTTCTTCCCGGTGCGCACAAAAGAAGAAATCGCATCAAGCGCGGAGAGTATTACCGCACAAAAGGTGCAGGGTATGATCGTGGGAGGCGACTCGCTCGTCTGGGGTGGTCTTGACAGCTACGTCAAACAGGCAATCAAAGAGAAAATCCCGTTCAGCGTTTTTAGCATTAACCAAGTGGAGAGTGGGGCGCTCATCGGATTCGGCGCCGACTACACTGTTATGGGACGACAAATTGCTGAGATTTCTCACAAGATCTTACAAGGTAAGAAGCCGGAAGACATTCCGGTTGAGATACCCGCTAAACTTATTCTTACGATCAATCTTGATACTGCCCGTGCCATTGGTATCACGCTTGACCCGCAACTATTGAAAGAAGCTGATGTGTTGATCGGACAGTGAGAAGCATAGCGGACATACGTTTATTATGCAGTACATTCGACGAACAATCCTCGCTCGCCAAGGAATCTTTTCCGTATTGATGGTGCTTGGACTTGCCATCATCAATGCGGTATGGGTTATCCCGACCTTGCAGAGTACGCGCGCTACCGCATCAGTGTTTGCGCTCACCGTTGCCGAACGCATTCAGTCGGAGATCAACGGCTCGCTGGCAAACGCCCTGGACAATACCATAGAAGTTTCGGCAAAACTTGCTGCGGAGCCCCAGCGAACCGTGGTCACCTTTCGCAATCTCCTGCAGTATCACCCCATTTTCACGAGTGTCGCGCTGGTCGACCGGAGCGGAAAAGAGCTTGTGCGCATTGATTCATCCGGACTACTTCCGCCGGAAAGATTCATTGACCAATCAAGAAACTCCTCGTTGTATTTAGCGCTCCAAGGTACGTCGAAATTTAGCTTACCGATAATCTCACCCAATGGCGAGTTCCATATGACCCTTGCCGTACCCGTCCCTAAGGAAGGAGAGTTTATAGATAAAATCATCATTGCAGAACTCAATATCCAAAATCTGCTTTCCATTATCCGCTCTCCAAAAATCGGCCAAGGACACGTGTATGTTCTTGACCGCGACGGAGTTCAAATCCTGCATCCTGATCTTGCCAAAATCGGTGAGCATCGGAATTTCGGCTCCCGCCCTATAGCCAAAAAAGTTCTGGTGAATGGCAGTACGGCCAATGGCCTTGCGCCGGATGACCGGTATGTCAACGAAGACGGAGAAGATACGTTTACCGTCGGCATGCCAACCCTGGTTGTGAAGTGGGGCGTTTTTGTAGAACAGCCGCGCGGTCAGGCATTTGCCGGACAACGGCAAACCATCACGCTCGCCATTGTTACGTTTCTGCTCGCCATTACTATTTTCCTCGTGATTGTGCGAACTACCGTCAAGCTGCGCACGTTGTCGAGACAGTTGGAGGAGGCGAACGAACATTTGAAGGAACTGGACCAGCAGAAATCCGAATTCGTTTCGATCGCGGGGCATCAGTTGCGGACGCCGCTCACCATCATCAAAGGATATGTCTCGCTGGTACAGGAAGGGGAATTCGGCGCACCAAGAAAAAACAAAAAACTCCAGAATGCGCTCGCCATCGTGGCGAATTCAACCGACCAGCTGGTCAAACTGGTGTCCGACCTGCTTGATCTGTCGCGGATCGAATCCGGGAAAATCCACTACGAATCCAAAGAATCCGACTTTGTAAAAATGGCCGAGCGTATTATACAAGAGTATGCGCCAGCTGCCGAGAAAAAGAAATTGAAATTAGTATTGAAAAATGATGCGAAGGCCTTGGCGCCGTTTCTGTTTGATACGGACAAGATGCGCGAGGTGGTCGTCAATATTATTGACAATGCTATGAAATACTCGCACACAGGGGAGATTATCGTAAGCATCGGGCTGGTCAATAAAAATGAAAACCAGATGCTTCGTTTCAGCGTGAAAGATCAGGGGCTGGGAATTAAAAAAGAAGATATTCCACAGCTTTTCGTGAAATTCAGCCGGCTTCCCGAAGCGCGCAATAGAGTGGCAACCGGCACCGGCATCGGCCTCTACTTTGCCAAACGCATCGTAGAAGATCATGGCGGCCGCATAGGCGTGGAGTCCCTGGGTCTTGGCAAGGGGAGCACGTTTTGGATCGAACTGCCGATACGGAGAAGATAACGGGATTTGATTCTTAACAAACTCCTGACGATCGTCACATGATTGTTTAGATTCAAAAATAGAAAGAAGATTACGGTTCCAGACGTCTGACGCCGCGGTAGAGGAACGATGCCTCGCGGACGTTTTCGATGTTGAGCAGCTTCATGATCATCCGGTTGGGGCCCATGCCAAATCCGCCGTGCGGGGGACAGCCGTATTTGAAAAAATTGAGGTAGAACTGGATCGGCTCGATGCTCATGCCTTTTTCTTTGGCCTGCGAGACCAGCGCGTCGTAGCGATGCTCACGCTGCGCGCCGGTGGCTATTTCAATGCCGTTCCACAATAAATCATAACTCTTAGTAAGTTTAGGGTCTTTTTCATCATGCATATGATAGAAGGGTCGCACGCTCACGGGATACTCCGTGATGAACACGAATTCATGCCCGTGCTTCTCGCGCACATACTCTGAAATTTTTCGCTCTTCTTCCGGCGATATGTCGCTGTCTTTTTCGCTGGGCACGCCCATCGTCGCAAGAACAGTTTTTGCTTCCTGCATGGAAATCTTGGGAAACGGCAGAGTCGGCACAATCACCTCACGACCGAATAATTTTTTGATGTCTTCTCCATATCGCTCCTTGGTTTTTTGCAAAACGAAGGCGAGAAGTTTTTCCTGTTCTGATGTGACCTCGTAATGCGACTGGATATAGGAAATCTCCGAATCGTATCCGGTGAACTCGGTCGCGTGGCGCGACGTAAAAGAGGGCTCGGCCCGGAATACCGGCCCCACCTCGAATACTTTCTCGAATCCGGCGGCCATCGCCATCTGCTTGTAAAATTGCGGGGACTGGGCAAGGTACGCCGTGCGTTCGAAATATTTCACCTCGAATACTTCCGATCCTGATTCGCTCGGAGTCGCGATGAGTTTGGGGGAGTGTATTTCAATATAGCCGTGGCTCACCCAGTATTCCCTGAACGCGGCCTCCATGAGTGTCCATACTTTGAAAACCAACGCGTGCTTTGGTTTACGCAGATCAAGCCACCGCCAGTCAAGCCGGATGGATTGATCCGCTTCTTCATCGCTTCCTTTCTCAACAATAGGGATGGGCAGTTCCGACGCGGCAAGAGAAAGTACGCGTATCTGCTCCGCGGCAACCTCGAACCCGCCCGGGGCCTGTTGTTCCTCTTTTGCAAGCCCTGAGATCTCCACTACCGATTCAAGATTGAGCGAATCAACGGTCTGCCTTGCTTCCGTCTTATCTTTGGTAATGACGACCTGCACAATGCCGGAAATATCGCGTACGAGCAAAAATTGGATGCTGCCCTGATCTCGGATCACCTGTACGAAACCGGCAATCGTCACCTGCCCGCCGATATGCTGTTTGAGATCGCCGATACGAGTCCGTTCCATATACATATGCTACTATGCCAAGAGGAAGGGTGCAAGCAATTTTGGAGTAGGGGATTTGCACAAAGAAGCAATTTTAGGCGGCAAAAATATTGGACAGATAGATATAAGTTTGATTCCAGAATCTAACGCAATATAATTGGCGCGCCGCGCCAAAAGTGATAGCGTTTGATTCTATGAAAAAGTATAAAAGATTGGGGTTGGATGAGCGGGAAGAAATCAGCCGAATGCTCGCTCAAGATGGTTCGT
>JACPYI010000002.1 GCA_016196115.1 Candidatus Sungiibacteriota bacterium | reverse complement strand
ATGCGTGAGTCGTCCATATTGAGATACATCATTCCTCAAGTATGACGGCTCGCGCTTCAACGCAGGAAGAGCTTCAATTTCAGGCTCATTCTGCGTTGGAATAGGGTTCATTTCAGGCTCATGTTGTATTGGATAAGACTAGCCCTTGACATATATTTTTTTTGGCATTATACTTGAAGCGTAATGTAGGTTTTCCTCGAAAAAGGGGAGAGATAAGACATAATAATGCATTCCCTTATTTGCGAATTTAGCTAACATCGCAAAAGTTGGGTAGTAACCCTCAAACAAGAAGGGAAGTTTTGATTTTTTATTATGGAAAAAAAATACTTTTCCCAATATCGCAAGTCCGCAGTTGAGCCCCCGAATCTTGCCGAGATCCAGCTCGACTCGTACCGTTGGTTTTTTGAAAAAGGATTGCGCGAGCTTTTTGATGAGATTTCTCCGATTAAGGATTACAGCGGCAATGAACTGGCGCTTGAGTTTGTGCAGTTCTCCCTGGATGAGCCCAAATTCACTGAAGTGAAATCGCGCGAGCTCAATATGTCATACGAGGCGCCGCTTCGGGTACGGGCGCGCCTGACCAATAAAAAAAGCGGAGAACTGAAGGAACAGGAAATTTATCTTGGGGACTTCCCGATCATGACCCCACGCGGCACTTTTATCGTGAACGGCGTGGAGCGCGTAGTGGTATCACAATTGATCCGCTCATCCGGCGTCTACTTCACGAGTTTCATATCCCGCGGCAAGCGCTCTTTCGGCGCGAAGATTATTCCGAACCGCGGCGCGTGGCTTGAATTTGAAACCGATGTGGATGGCTCGATCCATGTAAAAATCGACCGCAAGCGAAAGATTCCGGCAACGGCGCTTTTGCGGGTGTTTGGTATGACCAAAGATGATGAAATTCTCGAGCGGTTCAAAGACACGGACAATGGGGAGATTTCGTACATCAAAAAAACGCTTGAACGCGATCCTTCCAAGACCCAAGACGATGCGTTTATCGAGGTGTACAAACGCATCCGGCCGGGCGATCTCGCAACTGTGGACAATGCGCGCACGCTGATCCAGTCCATGATCAGTTTTGATCGATATGACCTCGCGGAAGTGGGGCGATATAAGTTTAACCAGCGATTGAGCAATACGGCAAAACCCAAAGTCGGAAAACCCGAGGATCGTTCGCACCGCATCCTTTCGACGGAAGACCTTGTTGCGGTCATGACCGAGATCATGCGGCTCAATACAATCGGCGATGCGCTTGCCGATGACATTGATCACTTGGGAAACCGGCGCGTACGCGGAGTGGGAGAACTCTTGCAAAATAAATTGCGCGTGGGTATCAACCGCATGGCGCGGATCGTGCGCGATCGCATGTCCACGCTTGATCTTTTTTCATTAACGCCTGCGCAGTTGATCAATGCGCGGCCCTTTATGGCATCGGTGAAAGAATTTTTTACCTCATCCCAGCTCTCGCAATTTATGGATCAGGTAAATCCGCTTTCCGAGCTTGAACACAAGCGCCGGCTTTCGGCCATGGGCCCGGGCGGTCTGCAGCGCGAGCGCGCCGGATTCGAGGTGCGTGATGTGCACCCATCGCACTACGGCCGCATCTGCCCCATTCAGACCCCGGAGGGCCCGAACATCGGACTCGTGGGACATCTTGCCTCATACGCGCGACTTAATAGTTTGGGATTGATCGAGACGCCATATATGCGCGTGGAAAAGGGAAAACTTACCGGAGAAGTAGAATATCTGAACGCAGTCGCTGAGGTAAAATATAATATCGCGCACGCAGGCATTAAGGTGGATGCCGACGGCACAATTCTTGAAGACCGCGTGGAGGCGCGTGTGCAGGGAAGTCCGAGTATCGTGCGCCGAGAGGAGGTGCATTATGTGGACGTGTCTCCGCAGCAGGCCATCAGTATCGCCACGAGTTTGATCCCGTTTTTGGAAAACGACGACGCGAACCGCGCGCTCATGGGATCAAACATGCAGCGCCAGGCCGTGCCCTGCATCAAGGCGCAGGCGCCGCTGGTCTTGACCGGCGTTGAATCAAAAGCGGCGCGCGATTCCGGCCGCGTGATCCTTGCCCAAGAGGACGGCGTGATCGAGGAAGTGGATGCGCGCCATGTCAATGTGCGCGGCAAAAGCGGAAAGCTGTATGAGTATCCGTTTGTCTCATTCCAACGCACCAACGCGTTTACCGTGATCCGTCAGATTGCCATAGCCGAGCCGGGTCAGAAAGTGAAAAAGGGCGACGTGCTCGCGGACAGTTCATCAACGGATCAAGGAGATCTGGCGCTTGGACAGAACGTGCTCGTGGCGTTCGTGTCCTGGTCGGGTGCCAACTACGAGGACGCGATCATCCTTTCTGAGCGGTTGCTCAAAGACGATCGCTATACCTCGATCCATATCGAGGATTTTACCATTGATGTGCGCGACACCAAGCTCGGGCCGGAAATCACGAGCGCGGACATTCCCAACGTGGGCGAGGAAAAACTGCGCAATCTTGACGAGGACGGCATTGTGCGCATCGGCGCCGAAGTGCGCTCCGGCGATATTCTTGTGGGCAAGATCTCGCCCAAAGGCGAATCCGATCTCACGCCCGAAGAGAAACTTTTACGCGCGATCTTCGGCGAGAAGGCGCGCGACGTCAAAGACACGTCCTTGCGCCTGCCGCACGGCAAGCGCGGGCGCATCGTGGGCATCCGCATATTTTCGCGCGAGCGCGGCGACAAGCTGGATGCAGGCGTGATCAAGCAGATCCAGGTGGACGTAGCCCAGCTTCGCAAAGTATCCGTCGGGGATAAGCTTGCCGGACGCCACGGCAACAAAGGCGTGATTTCGCGCATTTTGCCGGAAGAGGACATGCCGTATCTGGAAGACGGCCGTCCGGTTGAGATCATTCTCAATCCGCTGGGCGTTGCATCGCGCATGAACCTGGGACAAATTTTTGAAACGCATCTTGGCTGGGCCGCCGACAAGCTCGGCTATCGCGCCATTACCCCGGCGCTCGCGGGCGTGACCGAGGCAGAAATCCGGGGCGAGCTCGTCAAGGCGGGATTGCCCGAAGACGGCCAGGTCACGCTCTACGACGGACGCACCGGAGAAAAATTCGGCAAGCGGATTACGGTGGGCCAGATTTATGTGATGAAGCTCAACCACTTGGTGGAGGATAAAATCCACATGCGCTCGATTGGCCCGTACTCGCTCATCACCCAGCAGCCGCTCGGGGGCAAGGCGCAGTTTGGCGGACAAAGATTTGGCGAAATGGAAGTATGGGCGCTCGAAGGATACGGCGCCAGCCACACCCTGCAGGAAATGCTCACCATCAAGTCCGACGACGTCATAGGCCGCTCTGCCACGTATGAAGCGATCATTAATGGAGAAAAAATCCGCAACCCCAACATCCCCGCCTCCTTCAACGTGCTCATCAACGAGCTCCGCGGCCTTGCGTTCGACGTGCGTATGATCAAAAAAGAGGGGATAGCGGAACAAACGCAAGACGAGGAGCAAAAGGCGCTGGCAGTACCCCGGAAGGCCGTGCGGGGAAAAGTAAGAAGCTCGGTGTAAATTGCCGATCTGTCATTCCCGACTTGATCGGGAATCCAGGACATATTGACTCTGGATTCCCGCGTTCGCGGGAATGACAATAAAAATCATGGAACAATCATCGCTGACTGATTTTGAGGGGATTTCGCTCAAGCTGGCCTCGCCGGAGAATATTTTGGCGTGGTCGTTCGGAGAGGTGACCAAGCCGGAGACGATCAATTACCGGACCGCCAAGCCGGAGCGCGATGGGTTGTTTGACGAGCGGATTTTCGGGCCGGTTAAGGACTGGGAGTGCTACTGCGGGAAGTACCGCCGGATCCGGTACAAGGGGATTGTCTGCGACAAGTGCGGGGTGGAGGTGACGCGCGCGATCGTGCGGCGCGAGCGCATGGGGCATATTTCGCTTGCGGCTCCGGTGAGTCATATCTGGTTTTTGCGCGGCGTGCCGTCGAAAGTCGGGCTCATGCTCGACATGTCCGTGGGCAATCTTGAAAAGGTGATCTACTTTGCGGGCTATGTGATCACGCGCGTTGACGAGCAGGCACGGCTCACGGCGCTTGATGAGATTGAACGCGAGTTCAAGCAAAAATCAAAAGACGCGGGTAAGGAAGAAATCGCCCGGCTCAAAGACGCGAAAGAAAAGATCAAAGATGAGTTGCGCTCCATCTCATTCCACGACGTGATCTCGGAAGTCGAGTACCACCGGCTTTCGAAAAAATTCGGTGAGGTGTTTGACGCCGCAATCGGCGCCGAGGCCATCCGCGATATTTTGCAAAGTATTGATCTGGTGGAACTTGAATCAACGCTCACGCTTGAGCTGCCCAATCAGACGCCGATCCAGCGCCACAAAACCGAACGCCGCCTTGCGGTGATCCGCGGCATGATCCGCTCCGGCGTACGCCCCGAATGGATGTTTCTGACGCAAATCCCGATTATCCCGCCGGATCTGCGCCCCATGGTGCAGCTTGACGGCGGCCGCTATGCCACGTCCGACCTTAATGATCTGTACCGCCGCGTGATCAACCGCAACAACCGGCTCAAGCGTTTGCATGAACTTGTGGCGCCCGACGTGATCACGCGAAACGAAAAGCGCATGCTGCAGGAGGCCGTGGACGCTCTGATAGACAATTCAATCCGCCGCGGCACCACGCCCGTTGCCTCGCAGGTGCAGCGAAGACCTTTGAAGTCCCTTGCCGACATCCTCAAAGGAAAACAGGGCCGCTTCCGTCAAAATCTTCTGGGCAAGCGCGTGGATTATTCGGGACGATCCGTGATCGTGGTGGGTCCGTATTTGAAACTGCACCAGTGCGGGCTGCCGAAAAAAATGGCGCTTGAGTTGTTCAAGCCGTTCGTGATCCGTAAGCTCATCGAGCGCGAGGTTGCGCACAATGTGCGCGGCGCCGGCAAACTCATTGAAGACCAGGATCCGCACGTGTGGGAAGTGCTGGAAGAAGTGATCAAAGGACGCTGTATTCTCCTCAACCGCGCGCCAACATTGCACCGGCTCGGCATCCAAGCATTTCAGCCGATTCTGATCGAGGGCGATGCCATCCAAATCCACCCCATGGTGTGTCCCGCGTTCAACGCGGACTTTGACGGAGACCAGATGGCGGTGCACTTGCCGCTCACGGACGAGGCGCAGGACGAGGCGCGTAACGTCATGCTCTCGGCTAAAAATTTGCTCAAGCCCGCGACCGGGGGCCCTATTGTTGACCCGACCAAGGACATGGTGCTCGGATGCTATTTCGCGACCACGGTCAAAGACGGACTGACCGGAGAAGGAAAGATATTCGGCTCGGAGCAGGAGGCCGTGCTTGCCAAGGATTTTGGCATTGTTGATCTGCAGGCGAAAATAAAAGTGCGCACGCCTAAAGCGAAATTGTATCCGGATGAAACGTCCGCCGATTTTCAGGAAACCGAAATTATTGAAACATCAGTCGGCAGGATTTTATTCAATCGTGCGCTGCCGCCTGATTTCCCGTACGTAAACAATCATCTTCGCAGCCGCGATCTCGGAGACATTGTGGCGCGGGTCATCAAGAAATACGGGATTGAAGGCACGCCCCAGATTTTGGACAATATTAAGGACTTCGGTTTTACATATGCGACGGTCTCGAGCATATCGTGGGGCATGGGCGATCTCGTGATCCCGAAAGAGAAGACGGCGCTGATCGGCAAGGCAGAAGAGGAGGTAAACAGCGTGATCGACCAGTACCAGCGCGGGCTGCTTACCGAGCGCGAACGCTACGCGCGGATCGTGGAAATCTGGACCGGAGTGGTTGAGAAGGTGACCAAGCTCGTGCCGACCGCGCTTGATCCGGCCGGCTCCATCTCAACGCTCGTCAACTCCGGCGCGCGCGGATCCTGGACCCAGCTGCGCCAGATGTCCGGCATGAAGGGGCTGGTGGTAAACCCGGCAGGGCGCATTATCGAGCTGCCGGTGCTGTCATCATATAAAGAGGGTTTGAACGTGCTTGAATTCTTCATCTCCACGCACGGAGCTCGAAAAGGAACTGCGGATACGGCCCTCCGCACGTCTGCGGCAGGATACCTGACGCGCCGGCTCGTTGACGTATCGCAGGACGTGATCGTGACCGAACCCGATTGCAAGATCAAAAACGGATATGAAATTCTCGCAAAGGACTCGGAGGAGATCAATAAGCCTCTTGCGAGCCGCGCATTCGGCCGCGTGCTCTTTGAGGATGCGCTGGATGCGGACGGAAATATGGTGGTTGCGAAAGGCGAGATCGTGGACTACGAGCGCGTCAAACTGCTTGATGAGAAAAAAGTCCAGCGCCTGGTGGTGCGCTCTCCCATCACGTGCCGGAGTTTGCGGGGCGTATGCCAGCAGTGCTACGGATTTGATCTTGGCAAAAACATGCTTGTGCGCTTGGGCGAGGCAGTCGGCATAGTTGCCGCACAGGCAATCGGCGAGCCGGGCACCCAGCTCACCATGCGCACGTTCCACCAGGGAGGGGTTGCCGGAGGCACGGACATCACGAGCGGTCTGCCGCGCGTGGAAGAAATTTTCGAGGTGCGCCCGCCCAAAGGCAAGGCGATTGTGAGCGATGTTTCGGGCGAGGTGATCGAGATGTCCGAAGTCGGCCGCGAGTGGGTGATCAAGATCGAAATGCTGCCGGATGAAAACGCAAAAACCGCGAAGAAATCAAAATCAAAAAAGAAGGGAGTCGTGGATGACGGCGGCATCCGAGAATTCCGCGTAGCGCCGGGAATCGGCATATTAGTGAAGCTCGGCTCCACGATCAAGCGCGGCGACATTCTTTCCGAAGGCCATGCGGATCTTCGCGAGCTTTTCAAGTTTGCCGGCAAGGATGCCGTCGAGCGCTATGTGATCAAAGAGGTGCAGAAAATCTATTCTCTGCAGGGCGCGCCCATCAACGACAAGCACATCGAGATCGTGGTCAAGCAGATGTTCTCGCGCGTCAAGATCAAAGACGCCGGAGACACCGAATTCAGCGCCGGCGAGGTGGTCGAGAAATTCGAATTCCGCAACGCCAACCGCTCATGCGTCAAAGCCGGCAAAAAGCCGGCGACCGCCTACCAGCTTCTTATGGCCATCACCCGCGTCTCCCTTTCCACCTCTTCTTTTCTCTCCGCCGCCTCCTTCCAGGAAACCGCCAGGGTCCTCATAGACGCCGCCATCCGAGGCCGCAAAGACGAACTCAAAGGATTAAAAGAAAACGTCATCATCGGCCGCCTCATCCCCGCAGGGACGGGGTACCGGAAGAATTTGTAACTCGTATAAATTATCGATATTAAAAAATGAGAGCTTCCTTGAGGGGAAGCTCTCATGATAAGGGTGGGAGACTTTATTGAACCACTTTCAAATCTTTGGGAAAGTGCGTTTCAATAGAGTATTCACGAAAACACTCTTGTTGCGCAAGTATCTTTGCCGTTTTGTTATGGTCAGCAAGTCCGTAATCACCACTGAAATCAGAGATTTTTATGTGCTTGGACTGTTCGTCAACAAAGAGTGATCCGCCTCCGAAACGCCGTACCTTAAATCCGGACAATTCTTGAATAATATTGCGCCAGATTTGTTTATGAAGACCTGGATCGGGCCCAGTTCGCACAATAAACTTTTCAGAACCGTCCGGTGCCGAAACTTTAACTAGTAGGTACTTATTTCTCTCAAAAAGAACTTTAACTTCTGCTATATCAGCAATTTCCATGATCCCTCTCCTGATTTTATCCGCCAGTTTAATCACGCTATAGATCATTGAAAATTAATACGAGTTTACTATAAAATTAATCTATTGTCAATCAATTGACAAGATACTTCTTGGGTCTATACTGAGACCGTAGAACAATACCGCCCCTTGAACAACTGATACGACCTTTCGTGTTTGTTTTCCCCATCTCAAACAGGGATGTGTGTGGTACAATAGGTATATTATTCGCCAATTAACCATACATCTCTATGTTCAAAAATCAAGAAGGATTCAACAATTCACTCTTTGGCTCCTATGCGTACCAATCTGTCATTGACCGGCATCAAGACCACCTCCTTGTTAGAATGCAGCAGCTCATTGATTGGTCATTTGTGGAGTCAGAGGTAGCGGATTGTTATGCAACAATTGGTCAGCACGCCTACCACCCCCTGATCATCTTCAAACTGCTGATCCTCCAGAATCTCTACAACCTATCTGAACGGGTTGTGTGCGAACAGACAGACCTCAATATCATGTACCGCTACTTTATCGGGATGAGTATGACTGATGCAATTCCTCACTGGACAGAGATTGGAAAGTTCAAGGAGCGGATCGGGATCGATGCCTTTGAACGACTGTTTTACCGAATACTTGAAGAAGCAGAGCGTCTGGGTATTGAGATTTCAAGCAAACGGAATGCGGATGCGACCGATATCAAGGCAGATGTTGATGTGGCGCGATGCCTGAAAGACAAGAAGGGTGAGCAGGATCACAGATGGATCTCCCGCAATACCTCTGATCCAGATGCGGGATTTGGCACAAAAGGGACTGCTCCGGGCAGCAAACGCTGGTATGGGTACAAGAGTCACATCAATCAGGACGCCAAAACAGAACTGGTAACAGCAGTAGAAACAACCGATGCGTCAGTAAGCGACGGGTCAATGCTTGCGTCTCTCGTAGACAAGGAACGGGATGCACGGGGTGAGGATACCATTCGTAAGCAGGGAGGAGACAAGGCATATGTGGGTAATGCACAAGCTCTTTACCAACGAGGTATCCTTGACTACACGATTCCCCGTAACAATATGCATGAGGAGCGAGCACAGAAAAGATGGAATACCCACTACCTTCATCTCAAGCATCAGCGCCATAACGTGGAGCGAAAGTACGCCGAAGGTAAACGCTGGCATCATCTGGGCACCGCACGGTATCGGGGGAGATGGAAAGTACACGTGCAAGGTCTCCTGACCTACCTTATGATGAACTTAAAGCGCATCGTAACTCTTCTCCTTCCTCTGCAAGTTGCCTCACAACATTAAAGAACCTTGAAACCCCCTCATCACTGCCACAGGCAGGGTGGTAATCAGGAGATTATCTCTCTACCCGTAGCAGCGAGACATGCTTTTCAGGACGCATACCAGTTCTGAAGTGTGTATTGTTCTACGGTCTCAAAAGACATATGGATGGATCTATCTTAATTTATTTGGGAGCAGGCGTGATTATACTCACTCTTTGGTTTTTCGTACGCCATACCGAGAAGCATAGCAGGTAGATGAATCAATAGATCAGCCATTGGGTTTTTAAACTCGATTCATTTGCGCTCATGAGCTTTTTGTTGGTATACTGAAAGCCATGGCAACAAAAAAAAGGCAAACGGGAACCCCGACGTACGTCGGGGGAGCGGAAAGAAAAAATCTCCTGCATCTCCAGCGTGGCATTCCGATCTCAAACCGGAGACGAAGAAGAGCGTACTCGCGGTGCTTCTTTTTTTGGTTACGGCCTTTCTCGTGTTGAGCTATGTCGGGCAGGGAGGGGAGGCGGGATCGCTCATCTTTCGGGTGTTTGATTTTCTGCTTGGCAAAGGGTATTTTTTCGCGCCGCTGATTTTGGTGCTCATGGGATTTTCGCTGCTGTTCTCCGGACCCAAGCAGGTGCTCGGCGTGACGCTTGCCGGCGGCATGCTTTTGCTTGTCTCGTGCCTGACCGGATTTCATGTGGTGTTCGGAGCGGGAACCGGCGGGTTTATCGGACTCATGCTCGGGGCGCTTTTCCTGAAACTTTTTGATTTTTGGGCAAGCGTGATTTTGGTGGGAGGACTTTTGGTGATCTCGTCTTTGCTTATTTTTGACATGCCCATCTTGTGGAAATTGGGATCACAAGATGAAGAAGATGAAAACTCGGAAGAGAGCGATGCGGCAACAGATACTGAAGGCACAGAAATGAATGGTGTGCAGGCAATGATCGCCGGAATGCAGGAGAAATTATCTGCGGCGCTTGAGAGAAAAACAGATGAGCCAATCCACGGCAGCGGCTCGGCCGGCCAGGCATCGGCCGCTCCCAAGCAGGATGATGCTCTGATCTCGCTTCGCACATTCGCGAAAAAATTCGTGTATACGAAACCGCCGCTTGAACTGCTGCAGGGAGATCACGGCAAACCGTCGTCCGGAGACATCCGCGCCAACGCCAATATCATCAAGCGCACGCTCGAGAATTTCGGCATTTTGGTCGAGATGGGCGAGGTATCGATCGGGCCTACGGTCACGCAATATACGCTCCGACCCGCCGAAGGCGTAAAGCTTGCGCGTATCATCGCGCTTCACAATGACCTTTCACTGGCATTGGCGGCGCACCCAATCCGTATAGAGGCGCCGATTCCGGGCAAGTCGCTTGTCGGGATTGAGATTCCGAACCGTTCAATCGCGCTCGTAGGTATTCGCGCGCTCATGGAAACAGCCGCGTTTCAGGAGGCGTCGCAACCCTTGTTTCTGGCGCTTGGCCGCGATGTTGCCGGCGCGCCGGTGTACGGGGACCTCGCGCGCATGCCGCATCTGCTCATCAGCGGCGCAACCGGATCGGGCAAATCAATCGCGGCGCATTCAATCATTACGTCATTGCTCTACCGCAACCCTCCGGAACTGCTCCGTTTTATTTTGGTTGATCCCAAACGCGTGGAGCTTTCCGTATACAGCGATATTCCGCACCTGCTCACTCCCGTTATCACCGATGCAAAAACAACGGTGCAGGCGCTTCGATGGGTCACCAAAGAAATGGACCGCCGCTATGAACTGTTGTCCGTGCGCCACGCCCGTGACATTGTGAGCTACAACGCCGCCGTGTCCAAAGAACCGGATGGCGAAATTCTGCCCTATATCGTGCTCATAATCGACGAGCTCGCGGATCTCATGGCGCTTTTCCCGCGCGAAATCGAGCACTCGGTTATCCGTCTGGCGCAGATGGCGCGCGCAATCGGCATTCACCTGATCGTGGCTACCCAGCGGCCCTCGGTAGAGGTAATCACCGGACTCATCAAAGCCAACATCACCTCGCGCATCGCATTTCAGGTGGCGTCGCAGGTTGACTCGCGCACGATTCTTGACATGGCCGGCGCGGAAAAACTGCTCGGCAACGGCGACATGCTGTTTCTTGCGGGTGATACCGCAAAGCCGCGCCGTCTGCAGGGCGGGTTTGTATCCGAGCAGGAAGTAAAATGCGTGGTTGATTTTCTGCGCGAGGAATCCGAGGCGCCCGAGTATGAAGAGGCCATCCTCGACACCAGTCCTGAAGAAGATGCCAAGAAGGCAAGTGGTGAGATGTTTGACGACGGAGACGATGTCCTCTACCCGGAAGCAAAAGCGCTCGTGATCGACTCGGGAAAAGCATCGGCATCGTATTTGCAGCGCCGCCTACGCGTAGGATACGCTCGCGCCGCGCGCCTGCTTGACATCCTTGAGCAGGAAGGCGTAATCGGCCCCGGCGAGGGCGCCAAGCCCCGCGAAGTCCTCATCAAGACCGCGGATTACATTCCCCAGAGCGAAGATATTTTTGGGGATGAAGTATGATGGAATCGTATGAAATCGGTCAACGATTTGCATAAGGCCACATTTCCGGAAAAGCCGGCGGAGGACATCGCGCTGGGGGAGTATCTGCGCATGCGTCGCGAAGCGAAACACATCAGCACGGATGAGATGGCACGCGAATTAAAAATGGCGCCGCGGTATGTGGTGGCGCTTGAGGAAGGCGCATACCATATATTTCCGGCAAAAATTTATGCGCACGGATTTTTCAAACGGAGTTTGACATTTCTCGGAGTCGTTGATGAAGACCAGCAGACCGCGTGCATGGAATTGTTCCAGGAAGAATGGCGCGCACATTTCCCTGAAAAAAATGAAGAATCGGTGCCGCTCCCGACGAGCATGCAAAAGTATTCCTGGCTGCTCACGCCTATGCGGCTGATGCAGGCATTGGGCGGGGCGGCGCTCGTTGTGTTTTTCGTCTTTCTTGGCATACAGCTGATGCACTTCACTGGCGCGCCGGCTCTGGTATTGCGGGAACCTGCCGATATGTTTGTAGTGAACAGTCCGCTGGTGCGAGTGACCGGGACCACGGAAAAAGAAAGTACATTGACAGTGAACGGCCGCGAAGTTACCATAGACGGAGCGGGACATTTTGATGTGCAGATAGATATGCAGCCCGGCGTAAACATCCTCCAATTTTTGGCGCGCAGCCGTTTTGGCAAGGAGACGCGGATCACGCGAGCTGGAGTAGTGAGATAACACTGTTTCGCAAGTCGGTCACTTTTTTGCTTACGTTAAGCTGCCTTTAAAAGTCGCAAAAAAGCAACCGACTTGCTTACTCCTAACAAAACTTATGCCCAAAGAAACAAAAAAAGACGACAAGCTCGACAAAAACAAGATGCTTGAGGCGGCGGTGAAAGATATTCAGGAAAAGTATGGGGAGGGATCGATCATGAAGCTTGGCGAGGCACCACGGGTCAATGTGGACTCGATTCCGACCGGGTCTTTTTCGCTTGATGCGGCTTTGGGAGTCGGCGGCGTGCCGGCCGGGCGCATTGTTGAAATTTTCGGGCCGGAGTCGTCCGGCAAGACAACACTTTGTCTCCATATCGTCCGCGAGGCGCAAAAAAAGGGCGGACTCGCGGCGTTCGTTGACGCGGAGCACGCGCTTGATCCGGAATACGCAAAAAAGATCGGGGTGAAGATCAACGATTTGCTCATCTCCCAGCCCGATACCGGTGAGCAAGCACTGGAGATCGTGGAGTCGCTCGTGCGCTCGCACGCGATGGACGTGATCGTGATTGATTCAGTTGCGGCACTCACACCCCGCGCAGAGATCGAGGGCGATATGGGGCAGCAGCATATGGGACTGCAAGCGCGGCTCATGTCGCACGCGCTTCGCAAACTCACCGCCATTGTGGCAAAATCAAAAACCGTGGTGATCTTCATCAACCAGATCCGCATGCAGATCGGCGTGGTGTGGGGCAATCCGGAAACCACGCCGGGCGGCAAAGCGCTTAAATTTTACTCATCGGTGCGTATGGATATCCGCCGCTCCGCGCAGATCAAGAAAGGCGAGGAGATCATCGGCAGCCGTACTAAAGTGAAGATCGTCAAAAACAAAGTGGCGGCTCCGTTTCGGGTCGCAGAGTTTGATATTTTTTACGGAGAGGGTATTTCGCGCGAGGCAGAGGTGATTAACGTAGCTCTTACCTATGATCTGGTCAAAAAAACCGGTGCCACTTTAAGCTATGATACCACGAAACTCGGCGTCGGTTTTGATAACGCCAAGAATTTTCTCAAAGAGAACCCCAAAGTGTGCGAAGAGATCATGAAAAAAATCCGCGAGAGGATGAAGGAGGCAATGTAAATCATCACATGATTGTTTCGCCAAATATTCATTTTGTCGGCATTGGCGGGATCGGGGTGAGCGCGCTTGCAAAATATTATTTGGCTATGGGCGCTACCGTAAGCGGCTCTGATTTGGTGTCGTCGGAAATTACCGAAGATCTTGCGCGACAGGGAGTGGAAATCAAGATCGGACGGCACAAAAAAAACAACGTGCCCAAAAACACGACGGCAGTGGTATCCAGTCCGGCCATATCGGAAAAAAATGCGGAGGTGAAAGAAGCGCACGCACGCGGCATACTTGTCCAGACCTATCCGGAGGCGCTTGGCGAGCTCACCAGAACATACCAGACCGCTACGATTTCTGGATCGCACGGAAAAAGCACAACCACGGCACTGGTTTCGCTCGTGCTTGAAGAGGGATATTTTGATCCCACGGTCATCATCGGCGTGAAGCTGCGCGAGTTTGGCGGATCGAATTTCCGCCGGGGCAGAGGACCGTATCTCGTGATCGAAGCGGACGAGTGGAATCGCTCGTTTCTCAACTATTCGCCGGAGCATGCCGTGGTTACCAATATTGATCGGGAACATGTGGATACATATAAGACGCTTCACGAACTTGAAGAAACATTTACCGAGTATCTTGCAAAAGTGCCCCCAAAGGGCGTGATCGTGGCAAATGCCGATGATCCGACACTCGCCAAGGTCAGCCGGAAATTCGGCGATAAAGTTCGCTGGTACTCGCTGCGCGACCCGGAAGCGGTCCTGATCAAACCGATCCTCAAGATTCCGGGCGAGCACAATCTTTCCAATGCCCTTGCCGCATTCAAGCTCGGGAGAGCCCTCGGCGTATTCGAGCACGATATTCTCCGCGGGCTTTCCCGTTTCAGCGGCGCGTGGCGCAGGTTCGAATTGCGCGGCGTTATCAACGGAGCTTTTGTGATCGCCGACTACGGCCACCACCCGAGCGAAATCAAAGCGACCATTCAGGCCGCGCGCGACCGCTTCCCTCTGCGTCGCATCTGGTGCATATTCCAGCCGCACCAGCACCAGCGCCTTCAATTCTTATGGGATGATTTTGTCACGGCGTTTGATCAGGCGGACCGCATTTCATTTCTGCCAGTATATGATGTCGCGGGCCGCGAAACCGCTGCGGCAAAGAAACAAGTAAATTCGCTCAAGCTTGCCGGCGAGATCGAGAAACGCAGCAAAGACGTCTCATATTTTGATTCGTTTGACGATGCAAAAAAAGCAATCCGCGTCGAAGCCCATCCCGGCGATATTATTCTCCTCATGGGTGCGGGCGATATTTATGATCTGACAAAAGAACTGACTGAAATATAGCCATCGCTCATGAATATGTTTTCCGCTTACATACTTCGATTACGAAGTAAAGTCGCGGAGAAACATATCGTTCGCTTTGCATTATTCTTCTTCATGTTTATCGACGACATTACCATCAAAGTGAAAGCAGGATCCGGCGGCAAAGGCGCGGTCGCGTTTAATAAAAACTTGATGAGCTTGGGGCCGGCCGGGGGAAGCGGGGGAAGCGGCGGCAATTTGTATATTGAGGCCGTGTCGGATTTGGCTGCGCTTAATCGATTGCGCTTTAAAAAAGAATTCCATGCCGAAAACGGGCAGGACGGCCGGCCGCAATTCAGCGACGGGACCACCGGAAAAGATCCGGTAATCCACGTGCCGGTCGGGACCGTGATTCACGATCTTACCAATGGAATGGATCAAGAGCTCGTGAAGATAGGCGAGCGCGTGCTTGCTGTAAAAGGCGGCAAAGGCGGCCGGGGCAATTTTCAGTTCCGTTCCTCGACCAATACCACGCCCAAAGAATTCGAGTACGGCGTGCCCGGCGAGCAGGCAACGCTCCGGCTCGAATTAAAATACATCGCGGACGTGGGCTTCATCGGCCTGCCAAACGTAGGCAAATCCAGTTTGCTCAACGAGCTCACCAACGCCAAAGCCAAAGTCGCGAATTACCGATTCACCACGCTTGAACCAAACCTCGGCGTGTTCTATGATCTGATCCTCGCGGACATTCCGGGCCTGATCGAAGGCGCCTCGACCGGCAAGGGTCTTGGCATCAAATTTCTCCGCCATATCGAGCGCACCAAAGTCCTATTCCACTTCATCGCCGCCGATTCCGAAAATCCGGCCGCCGACTACAAAACCGTCCGCGCGGAGCTTGCCGGCCACCACAAAAAACTGCTCCAAAAACCCGAGTACGTATTTCTCACCAAGACCGACGCCGTCGACCCCAAAGATCTCAAGAAAAAAATCACCGTGCTCAAAAAACTCAACAAATCCGTCCACCCCGTCTCCATCTACGACTTCGATTCCGTAGAGCAGATGAAAAAAATCTTGCAGGGGCTGGAAAGTGCGAAATAAATGAAAAAAGATTTTCAAAAACAAAATAACTGTGCTTACATAGATGGGGCGAATTTGCATAAGGGGATTGCAAATAAAGAAAAAGCCCCCGATGCGGACGGAACCGCATAGGGGTCTTTTTCGTAAGTATTGGTATAATATTAGCAAGGATCATTTTTCATGTCAAGCCCTGTGCAAAAACCAAAAACACGGCGCGGTAAGGTGAAAAAATCGAAACAAATTGAGTTGTTTTCGAATACTGTGGCTACTGGCACAGAAGAGAAGATATTTTCCGTGGGTCAATTTTTGGATCTCTTGAATATCGGGTTGCGGACGTCGGAGGCGAAGATCGTGGGGGAGGTGTCGAGCTGTGATTTTCGCCTTAATTATTTGTTTTTCACGCTCAAGGACAACGATGACGGAAGTGCCATCAACTGTTTTATGTGGCAGCGGGAGTATCGGATGAGCGGAGTAGTGATCGGCGAAGGGATGGAGATCATCGCGCACGGGTTTCCGGAAATTTATAAGCCGTCGGGACGTTTAAGTTTTCATGCGGACAGCATTGAGCTGATAGGCGAAGGCGCTTTGAAAAAGGCGTATGATGAATTGAGACAAAAGCTTGAACGCGAAGGGATGTTTGCGCCGGAGCGCAAGCGTGCGATTCCGGAGTATCCGGAGGAGATCGGGCTGATCACGTCAAAAACCGGGGCCGTGATCCACGATTTTTTAAACAATATCGGGAAGTTCGGGTATCAAATCAAGTTTATCGATTCGCGCGTGGAGGGGCAGCTCGCGGTGGGCGAGCTGCTCGCGGCTGTGCGCTCATTTCGCGACAAAGACATTGACGTGCTCGTGGTGATCCGCGGCGGCGGGTCGCTGGAATCACTGCTTGCATTCAACAACGAAATGCTGGTGCGCGAGATCAGCCGGTTTCCCAAGCCCGTGATCTGCGGGATCGGGCACGACAAAGACGTGCCGCTCATGGCGCTTGCGGCGGACATCGCGGTATCAACGCCGACAGCGGTGACGCGCGTGCTGAACAGTTCATGGGAGCAGGCGTTAAGCCGCGTGCGGCTTGCGGAACGGGAAATTTTCGGCGCGTACCATGAAGCGCTTCTTCGCAAGCGGCACACGCTCGAGTTTGCTTTGGCACTTCCGAAATATTTCTCTGCCTGTCTGGATGCCGTGAACGATACGATCTCGGGCTATCAAAAAACAATTCTTGCATACGATCCGGAGCGGCAATTGAAATTGGGCTACAGTATTGCCCGGGTCCGGGGAAAAATAATCCGGAGCGCGCGTGACGTATATCCCGGTGACGCGCTTGATCTTACATTCGCAGATGGTATGATTGAGACGGAAGTTAAGAAGATAAGAAGTTAAGACGCATGTATTTTGTCATTCCCGACTTGACTCGCCTCGCCGAAGCCTTTGGCGGAGCGTGGGTCGGGAATCCAGCGACTGTCAGATCTGGATTCCCGCTTACGCGGGAATGACAGGACAACCGGATGGCCAAAACAAATATCAATGAGTCGCTGAAAAAACTCGAGGAGATCGTGAACTGGTTCGAGAAGCAGAAAGAAGTGGATGTGGAAGCCGGGCTTGAAAAAGTGCGCGAGGGCGCGCGTCTGATCAAGACCGCCCGGGAACGGCTCAAACAGATCGAGAACGAGTTTGAAGAGGTGAAAAAGGAGATTGAAGAGGACGCGGAAGAAAGCGCCGAGTAGCTCCACTAAGCAAAATAGACGGCCGTCTATTTTGCTTAGTGGAATACGAAGCATGTTGATAACCTCGCGTGCGTTTTCAGATCATTCTGGTATACTCAAGACCATATGAAATCCGTTATACTTGAAACGCTTTCGTCTCCCGGGTGCCATGTGTGCAAACTCTTTGAGGAGTTCTGGCACTCCATCGAAAAGGACTGGCCGAATGTGGCGTATCGGAACGTACAAGTGACAACGCCGGAAGGACAGGAGATGGCGGGCAAGCATATGATACTCGCATCGCCCGGGATCATTCTCAACGGCGAGTTGTGGGCAAGCGGCGGGTTTGACAAAGAAAAATTTGTTGCGAAGTTAAAAGAACTGTCGTAAGATGGAGATATGCTTTTCCCGATACAAAAAAAACCGATTCCAGCAGACCGGCTGCGCCAACTGGGTGTTGCGGTTTTGTATCTCTTTGGTTCCCACGCCGAAGGATTGGCAACGTCTGCAAGCGATATAGATGTGGGCGTTCTATTCTCGCGCAATGCGCTGCCGTTGCCCGAAAACAAGACGGAATTGTATAACGCATTGTACGATGTCTTCACGGATGTTTTTGACATGAGCGGTTTTCGCGACATTGACATTGTTTTTCTTGACCGCGTGCCGCTTGAACTTCGGTTTGACGTAATTACGCACGGGCAGGTGCTGTTTGAAACAGACCCGGACATTCGATTGGATTTTGAAGAACGCGTTGCAGCGCTCTATCGCGACTTCATGCCATTGCTCAATGAATTTAATCGAGGAGTTCTCCAACGCATATGACGCCCCCGCTGAAACGACAATCATTGATTCCCCGCATGGACGGCATTTTGCGCGACTTGGAGTTGTTGCGAAAATTGAGCGCCTATCCGCTCGAGCAGTTTGCGCGGGAGGATTATCATTTTGACGTTGCCAAGCTGCATCTTCGCGAGGCGCTGGAAGGTGTTTTTCATATCGGAACGCATATCCTGTCGCGCTTAAACGGCGGACGAGGGACAGAGTATAAAGATATCGCCAAAAAATTGGGAGAATTGGGAATCGTGGAAAAAAAGTTTGCGGACTCCGCGCTTGCTCGTATGGCCGGGTATCGTAATCGCCTGACGCATTTTTATGCTGAAATCAAACCCGAAGAACTATACGGCATCCTACGCGATAATCTTGGCGACTTCGACATATTTCTTCACGCCGTGAAAAATGTTCTGGAGCATCCGGAGCAATTCGGGTTGAAAGTGGAGTAGTGAATAGAGAAATTTATGAGTTCTCTTCAACAAAAACTTCCCGAATGGATGCTTCGTCTCGGTCTTGGTCTCGTATATCTGTATTCCAGCTACGATATTTTTTATAACACCCAGCAATGGAAGAGCTATGTTTCCCCATGGCTTTTTCATCTGATCACGCCGGTAATGCCATTGGACATTTTTCTGAAAGTCCAGGCGACGGGAGAATTTATTTTGGCGCTTGTGCTGATCGCGCGGTTTTTCGGCGCGCGGGGCGTGCGTATCGCCGCCCTACTCGCCACATTAGAAATGGCGTTCATACTGCTTTTTGTCGGAATTGACCGCATCACGTTTCGCGATATTGGATTGCTTGGAGCGGCGCTGGCGCTCTTTTTTATGCAGAGGTCGCATTATGGAACAGGCACAGACAACGCACAAAGCTAAGATTTTGCTCGCGGGGTTCGGGACGGTGCTGCTCGCGGTGATCGCGGGCGGGCTGGTTTGGTTTTTTACGACCACGCTCAATGTGGGCAGTGGGCTTGAGGCGGCCGGATCCACGATCGGGTTCGGATGGTACGTGTTCAGTTTTGCGGCCGGGCTTACCATGATCGTGCTGCCCTGCACTTTGCCGCTCGCGTTCGTAATCGTGCCGCTCTCCATGGGTAAAGGAGCAGTTAAGGGACTGGGCGTTGCTATTTTTTTTGGCCTCGGAGTCACCATCACGTTAAGCTTGTACGGAGTGGCGGCGGCCGTAATCGGCAAGGTGGCGATCGGCACGCTTGGCGCGCCGCTTGAGGTAGTAAAAAACTGGCTGTATTTTGTTGCGGGCGTTCTCGCGTATCTTTTTGCCTTGGGCGAGCTCGGCCTGATCAACGCGCACATGCCGACCTACACCGGCTCGGCTCCGGCGTTCATCCAGAAACAGCAGGATTATATCAAAGCGCTGGCGCTCGGGCTTTTCCTGGGCAATGTGGGCGTGGGATGTCCGCATCCGGCAACGCCGTTTATTCTCGGGCGCATCGCGGTGTCGGGCAGCATTTTTTACGGGTGGCTGTTGTTTTTCGTGCACGCGATCGGGCGGGTTCTTCCGCTGCTGTTTCTTGCGATACTCGCGATCATGGGCGTGAACGGACTCTCGTGGCTCGTAGCGCGCAAAGACAAGATCGAGCGCGCGACCGGATGGGGCATGGTGTTTGTGGCCGGGTTTATCCTCGTGCTGGGGCTGTTCAGCCACGCGTGGTGGGTGTATTCCGGACAGCATTCGCTGCTTGAAGAATTTACGCAGGAGGAATATTTTCTGGGGCGCATCATCAATAATTTCCACTTTGCAGGCATTCCGCATAGCCATGGCATTGCCGAACTCGCGGGGCAGACGGGACTTTTCGGGTTGCCGCTCCGGCTTGGCACTTGGGTGCTGATCGCGCTTTGGATTTTTCCGATTTGGTGGTATTATGTTAAAAAGAAACGTGAATCTTTATAATGGACGAAGATAAAAAAATCGAACAGCAAATCCTGCCGTGGCGGTTTTGGTTTTCCGTTACGTTCACTTGTCTCTTAATCGTGATGTTCGGCTGGTATGTGCCGATGCGGTTTCAGTACAATGCCCTGACCGACGTTCATGCGCATATGGATGCCATGCCCGATGCGCACGACGCGATGATGGGAGAAGAACACGACGGGCATGAAGACAGCACATATCATGAAGTCGCCGATATCAAAAGCGGATTGAGTGTTGACTTGTCCTATGATGCATGGCCACCGGAAGGGCACCCGCTTTTTGGCGCGACCGGCACGAGAACTCATTTGAATTTTTATGTCAATCAAAAACCCGAGGGCACGCCGGTTCCCGCGGACGCACTTGAAATCGAACACACGAAACTGATGCATGTGATCGGCATCCGGGACGATATGAATGAATTCTTTCATATTCATCCGGTGCCGGCTGCGACATCGGGCATGTTCACGATCGTGCATGTTTTTGAAAAGCCGGGACGGTATAAAATCTGGTCTGAAGTCAAAAAAGATGGGATGAACGACTCCTTTGGGCAGGAGCCGATTGAGGTAGGGGGGGTGGGCGAGCGTTTTTCAAAATCTGTTTCGTTTAGCCGCACGGCTGAGGTCGGTGCCTATGAAGTAAATCTGAATATACAGGACCCTGCGGTAAAAGACGGCGAGACGCGCCTGTTTCTGGAGATTCATACGAAAGACGGAAAAGAAGTCAATACAGAGAACTATCTTGGCGCTCCAATGCATTTGACGCTCATCAAAGACGACTGGAAGCAGTTTATTCATACGCATCCTGAAGGAGCCGGACATATGATGTATGATAAAAAAGGATTTCGCATCCTTGAGGTTGCGCAGGCGCATGGAGAGGAAGAAAATATCGCCGGGTCGGACGCCGCCGATCACGGAATTCAGTTTCGAGTAGTTTTCCCTGAGGCCGGGCTCTACAAGACGTTTGCCGAGTTCCGTCCGCAAGGAATTAATCTGCCGCCGGACAAAGCGCTCACCGCAAGTTTTTGGATCAAGGTAGAAGACAAGGCGCCCGGCCAGAATCCTAAAATCGTCCTGTTCCTTGCGTCTCTCGGATCCATTTTGCTTCTCAGTTGGGGAGTAAAGAATTTTTTAAAAGTAAACCCGAGCCCCTGACCCATGAATAAATATCTTGTTTTAATTATTATTGCCGTGCTGATCCTGGCGGGCGGCGTCGGGTATCGCGTGTTTTTGCTGCCGCAAAAGTCGGTTCCGGTGACCACGGGCAAGGTGCGGGAAATCACCATTCGCGCGAAGCAAAATCACTGGCAGTTTGAGCCGGAGGCCATCGAGGCCCAGCGCGGAGACAGGATCGTGGCAACGATCATCAACGAGGACGACTACGATCACGGGTTTGCGATTGACGCGTTCGGCATCTCGCAGCGGATGCCTGCGGGCCAGACCATCAAAGTCGAATTTGTCGTAACCCAGGAGGGCGACTTTCCGTTCTACTGTTCGGTGCCGTGCGGAGAGGGAGTGGTAGACGGCCATAAGCGCACGCACTTCGACATGGTGGGTACGCTGCATGTGGTGGGAGGAAAATAAAAGCGTATTGGCGTCATTCCCGCGAAAGCGGGAATCCGGAATGGTAAAGAACTGGATTCCCGATCAAGTCGGGAATGACATGCTGAATGGAATATCACACCACAGAAGGAATCGTATTGAATAAAACTTCATACGGCGAATATGACGCGCTGTACGACATTTATACCAAAGAATTCGGGAAAATCCGCGGCCGGGCGCAAAGCGTAAAAAAGGAAGGCGCGAAGCTCAAGGGCCATCTTGAGCCATTAAGCATGGTGCGCGTGACATTTGTTTTAGGCAAGCGCGGCGAGCGCCTGACGCATGCGACCATGACGCGGTTTTGGGAGGGCATGCGGCAAAATCCCGAAAAGCTCTTTGCGGCGCTCCGGATTGCGGCGCTCATGAACGAACGCTCGTTTCCCGGACAAAAAGACGCCGCGCTGTGGGAGCTTTTGCTTGAAAGCATGCTGCTGCTCGATGAACGGGAATTTTCAGAAGAAGTGTTCCGGAGGTTTGCGGATCGTTTCGCGCCGTTTCTGGGATTACATTTGTAGAGGAGCAAGAAAGGCAAGTGCTTACGCTTTGACGCGAGTACGCTAAGCCGCTTAAAGCACTTGCCTTTCTTGCTTGGTAAAAATAAGTTAAGGTGTATGACCAAAGTCGAAGATTTGCAAAAAAAATTATACGAGTCGGGTTCGGATGAAGAGTTGAAGAGGCGGATGCAATATCGCGAGCATTTTCCCGAGACCATGCGCCGCCCGCAGGCCTCATGGGAGGAGCCCGGATACGCGCCTCCGGTCCAAAAACAGAGCCTTTTTGAGCGCAAGCTTTTCTGGCCTATTCTGGGCGGATTCATATTGGTTCTGATCATTGGTATGGCAACGTTTTTATTCCTGTATCTTGGCACGCGCGGGCAAGAGGTACGCTTGGCTTTGCATGATCAGGGGCCGCTCATATCGGGCGAGGCGCGCACGATTCCGGTCAGCATGCATAACACGTCTCATACGACCGTGCAGGATGTTGAATTGGCACTCGTGCTGCCTCCCGGGTCCGTGATCCAACAGGGCAACCAGGAAACGGTGGTGCCGTCGCGGTTCGTTGAAAAACTTGACGATCTCAAGCCGGACGAGGAACGCGTCGTCGAAATCACCACCCGGATCTTCGGCAAAGAAGGGGACCAGAAAAACATAGAAGCGGTGCTTCTGTACCGCCCGCAAAATCTCCAGGCGCGCTTTACGACCCGTGCCGCGGAAACGCTTCTGGTCGCAAGCGTGCCCCTGGCGGTCTCGTGGGAAGTGCCCCAGACCGTGAGCCGCGGGCAGAACGTAGACGTAAAAGTGCATTATGTGTCCAGTGCCCGGCTTCCATTCGAGCACATGTCGCTCCGGCTCGAGTATCCGGACGGCTTCTCGTTCGCTTCCGCCGATCCCGCGCCGGCCAAAGACACGATGCTCTGGGATCTCGGTACGCTTTCGCCCGGAGCCGGCGGCGACATCACGATCCACGGTACCCTCTCGGGGCAGGACGGCGACATCAAGGCATTCCACGGCATGCTTGGCGTATTCAATGGAGCGAATGAAGAGTTTATGATCTACAGCGAGGCCAGTTCGGAGACACGCATTGCCGCGGCGCCGCTTTCCGTTCAGGCGTTTTTCAATGACAAACGCGAGGGCGTGGTCGGAGAAGGCGACAGTGTGGCATTCACCCTGCGATATCGGAATAATACGTTGTCGCTGCTCAAAAATATCACGATCCGCGCGTCGCTTGAAGAATTTTTTAACGCATCGGGAGCATTGGATACGCTGACGCGATTCGAGCGCGGTGAGTATCGGATATATGATTTTCCGTCGCTGCGGATTCAGGATGCAGGGATCTATGACGGCCAGACCCGCACCCTGATCTGGGCGCCGGCAAACGTGACCGGGCTTCGCGAGCTTGCCCCGGGGCAGGGCGGCCAGGTGAGCATCCTCGTGGATTTGCGAAAGACACCCATACTTCGCAATGCCGGCGAAAAAAATCTGGCTGCCGGAATAAGCGCGCACATTGAAGCAGGCGAGCAGCCAAGCGAACTCGCCGGGACTGATCTGACCGCGAACGACGCGCTGCGCCTCAAAGTACGCTCGCATGTCGTGTTTGCGGGCAGAGCCGTGTATCACGCGTCTCCGATTTTGAACAGCGGACCGCTGCCGCCGGAAGTCGGCAAGAAAACGACGTATACAATCCTGCTCGAGGCGCGAAGTTTTTCCAATACGCTGCAGAATGTCGTGGTAAGCACTACACTGCCGAGCCATGTGCATTGGGAAGAAAAAACATTTCCGCAAAGCGCCCGAATGACGTTTGATCGCGGTACCCAGGATCTGATATGGAACATCGGGGAGATACCCGCCGGCACCGGTATCTTTTCGCCCGCGCTTACCGCCGCCTTCCAGGCATCCATCACGCCGTCGGAGTTCGACCGCGGAAAGATTATCGAACTGGTCAGAGATGTCAAACTGATCGGCATCGATAGTTTCACCGGGCAACCGGTCGAGCAACACATCGGTTCCCTGACCATCGAACTCAAAAACGACACCCCGGCCAACCCAAAAGAATGGCTGGTGAAATAGGGCCTGTGGATAAACTTCTTGCGCTCCGCGGGGGGGGTGTTATGATAAACAACGTATGGATCTTCTTGGAGAATATGAAAAACAAAATCCGCAACCGGTACGCGCAGCCCCGCAAAGGCGACCGTATCAAGAGTACGGATTTTTCATCCGTCTGGTCATGCGTCTCTCCGGCGGGAGAATTCAAAATACCAGACAGGCAAGCTACATACTACTGGCGGCAGCCGGGATAATCTTGCTCACGGCAATCCTCGTATTTTTGGGAGCATTCGGTTTCTCATCATCCCCATCCCCGCTTCATCCTCCGCTTGGTACGGGTCAATAGATAAAAATTAAAATGTTATGCGCCACCTAAAAACTCATAGAGGCTTTACTCTTATTGAGCTGCTCGTGGTTATTTCCATCATCTCACTTCTTGCAAGTATCGTTTTGGCGTCTTTGAACAGCGCTCGATCAAAAGCACGGGATACGCGAAGAATTGCAGATTTCGGACAGCTTCAAACCGCGCTTGAATTTTACTACGACAGCAATAACGCATATCCGTTTATAAGCGGCGCATGCAATCCCGGTCTTAATGACCTTGATGATCAGTGGTGTCGAGATATGAGAAGCGACACCAGTGTAACGCCGATTGAGAACTGGATACCGGGGCTTACGCCATTCTTGCCCTCCATGCCTCACAATCCTACACCATATGCGTCAGGATCTTGGCCCTATCATTATGCCGCAGGCACAGTATGGGCACCGGGCAGCACAAATCAAAAATACTGGCTCATGGTCGTACTTGAGAACACTTCTACCGTAATCTGTCCGGCAAAAATATGGATTTGGTATGATGGGATAACAAATGCTTGTCCCGGTGTAAGCGGATTTAATTCCGGACTCTATGTTATAAAAAATTTCTGATCCCCGTCATTTTGATTTTTCTCTCGTTTCTGCTATAGTGGGCGCATGGAATCCGCGTCGCTCATGGAGAAAATCGTATCGCTGGCCAAGCGGCGTGGTTTTATTTTTCCCGGATCAGAGATTTACGGCGGCCTTGCGGGTACGTATGATTACGGGCCGCTGGGAGTGGAGATGAAGAATAATCTCAAAAAAGAATTCTGGCGCGCTATGGTGTATGACCGGCAAGACACGGTGGGTTTGGATGCGGCAATCATCATGAATCCCAAAGCATGGGAAGCATCGGGGCATACGAGCGCGTTTACCGATCCGTTGGTGGAGTGTAAGACGTGCCATGAGCGAATACGTGCGGATCATTCGGAAGAGATAGAGGAGCACGCGAAAGCGCACAAAAAGAAGAAAGAACCGGTTTCCTGGACCGAACCGCGGCAGTTTAATTTGTTGGTTGAAGCAAAGCTTGGCGCGGTGGAAGGCGAAAAAACCACCGTGTATCTTCGCGGAGAAATCACACAGGGAGTGCATGTGAATTTCAAAAATGTGCTTGATTCAACGCACCGCAAACTTCCCTTTGGCGTGGTGCAGATTGGCAAGGCGTTTCGCAACGAGATCACGCCTGGCAATTTTCTTTTTCGGCTCCGCGAGTTTGAGCAGATGGAACTTCAGTACTACGTGAAGCCGGAGGAACGCGAAGCCGGAGAAATCTTTGAATACTGGAAACAAGAACGGATGCGCTGGTATGCATCACTCGGTATGGATCCAAAGCGTCTGTGCTTTCGCGAGCATGAGAAGGATGAACGCGCGCATTATGCTCGTGCGGCTTGGGACATTGAATACGATTCGCCCTTTGGCGGCTGGAAAGAAATGGAGGGAATCCATCATCGCGGCGATTGGGATCTTTCGCGACACGCACAGTTCTCGGGCCAGGACTTGAGTTATTACGATGAAGAGCGAAAAGAGCGCTATGTCCCATGGGTGATTGAGACATCCGGTGGCGTGGATCGTGCGATCCTATTCTTTTTGCTCGATGCGTATCATGAAGACGGAGAAAGAAAAATATTGAAACTCCATCCGCGGCTGGCGCCCTACAAAGCCGCCGTGTTTCCGTTATTGGCCAACAAGCCGCAACTTGTCGAGAAAGCAAAATCGGTCTATAATGATCTCAAGAAAGATTTCGTGGTCGCATGGGATGATCGCGGCAACATCGGCAAGCGCTATTATGCGCAAGACGAGATCGGCACGCCATGGTGTATCACGGTGGACTTCCAGACGCTCGAAGACGATACCGTGACTGTGCGTGACCGGGATACGGCACAGCAGGAAAGGATAAAAATTGCTGAAATTTCCGCCTTTCTTCAAAAAATTCAGGAGAGGTGATGTTACGAATGTTGATTCCAAATCATGTTCAAAAAAACAACGCTTGAGAACGGATTGCGGATTATGACGGCTCCGATGAGCGGCACCAATACGGTGACGATTTTGGTATTGTGCGGCACCGGGTCGGACTACGAATCCCCCGAGATCGGCGGCGTGTCGCACTTTCTGGAGCACATGTTTTTCAAGGGCACGAAAAACCGGCCCACTCCCATGTCCATCACGCACGAACTCGACGGCATGGGATCCATATCCAATGCCTTTACCACGCACGAGGTAACGGGCTATCATATCAAGGCCGGAAAGACGTATCTTGACCAGTCGCTTGATCTCTTGGCTGACATTTATAAAAATTCGCTGCTCTCGCCGGACGAGATCGAGCGCGAGCGGCAGGTGATTGTGGAGGAACTGCACAAAGACCGCGACACGCCCACGCTCTATATCTGGTGGGTATGGGAGCACTTGCTTTACGGCGATCAGCCGGCAGGGCTTGACGTGATCGGCAAAGAACAAACCATACGCACACTCAAGCAGGGAGAGTTTGTAAACTATTTTAATAATCAATACGTTGCAGGAAATACCGTGATCTCGATTGCGGGTAATTTTGACGAGCAGGAGACCATTGAGAAAATAAAGAATCTCTTCTTTGACATCCGCCACGCCCCGCCAAAATGGAAGAAGCCGGCCGTAGTGGTGGAGCAACAGACCGAACCGCAACTGCTCATCGAATATAAAGAAACGGATCAGACGCACATCGCGCTGGGCTTCCGCGGATACGACGCGAATCACCCCAAGCGCTATGCTGCGGAGATTTTAGCCACGCTGCTTGGCGGATCGTGGAGTTCGCGCATGTGGGACCGGATCCGCGAGAAACTCGGCCTTGCCTATACGGTCTGGTCAAGCCACGAGTCCTACTCAAACCGCGGATATCTCATTACGTACGCGGGGGTGGATCATGCCAATGTGGAGAAAACAATCCGCGCGGCGCTTGACGAATACAAAAATATTTGCACCAAGCCAATTGACGAGGTAGAATTGAAGCGGGTCAAGGATTATATCCGCGGCACTACGCTGATCTCCCTTGAGCAGTCCAACGCCGTTGCCGGGTTTGTGGGCATGGAGGAGATCGTGACCGGCAAGCCGCTCACGATCGACGAGGTCTTTGCAAGAATCGATGCCGTGACCGCCCAAGATATTTGCGAGGCAGCCGCAGATATCATCCGTCCGGAAAAACTAAACCTCGCCATGATCGGTCCTTTTAGGGATGCCGCTCCGTTTGAGAAAATCCTTCGGGAGTTTTAGCCCTTGTGTTGTCATTTTTCTGGATTCCCGCTTCCGCGAGAATGACAGGAGTATAGTTTTCATATGCCTGTACCACATCAATCTTGGTCAATCTCCACCGGAACCATGATCCGCTTTTTTGCGATTGTTCTCGGCTTGGCGCTGGCATATTACATCTATGACATCCTGTTGGCCTTGCTATGCGCGGTGATCATCGCGTCAGCGGTTGAGCCGGCAATCATGTGGCTCAAAAAAAACAGTGTACCGCGGATTCTGGGAGCGATCCTGATATATCTGGTGATCGCGGGGTTTTTTGTCTCGCTCTTTTATCTCATATTCCCGATTCTCGCCGAGGAGCTGCGCGTGCTCTCAACAACCTATCCCCAGCTTGAGCAAAATATTACCGCGGGCATCAGACAAACATCAGCTCTCCCGTTCTTGTCTTTTTTTGCCAGCAATACCGACGCACTGCTCAGAGTTCCTTCCGAATACTTCGGCAAGCTCGGTCAAGGGCCTTTTGACATCGCGGCAACGGTGTTCGGCGGCATCTTTTCCTTTGTGCTTATCGTAGTCTCGTCGTTTTATCTGGCGGTGCAGGAGAAAGGCATCGAGGCGTTTTTGCGCCTGGCAACTCCGCTCAAGCATGAGGCGTATGTGATCAACCTGTGGGAGCGCTCGCAGCACAAGCTGGGCAAGTGGCTGCGGGCGCAGTTGCTGCTGGGGGCGATCGTGGGCGTGTTTATCTTTTTCGGGCTCACGTTTCTCGGAGTGAAACAGGCATTCCTTTTCGCGCTTCTTGCCGGCATTTTTGAGATCATCCCGATTGCGGGACCCATTCTTGCCGCAATCCCGGCCGTGGCGACCGCATTTTTGCAGTCACCCGTACTTGGCGTGTTAACTCTTTTGCTCTATGTAGTGGTGCAGCAAACCGAGAGCCACGTCATTGTCCCGGTGGTCATGCGGCGCGTCGTAGGCTTGAGCCCGTTGATCGTGGTTATGGCCCTGCTTGTCGGCGGCCGCCTCGGCGGCCTCCTGGGCATTCTCCTCGCCGTACCGCTCACCGCTATCCTCGCCGAATTTATAGACGACTGGGACAAAAAGAAGCGCGGCATCATGCCGGAGTAAGTCATGGAGAACGGACAAGAAAAATTCTACATCACGACCGCGATTCCATATGTAAATGCAAAGCCGCATCTTGGGCATGCTCTTGAATTTGTGCAGACGGACGCGGTGGCAAGGTATCATCGCTTGCAGGGAAGGGAAACGGCGCTTCTTTCCGGGAGCGATGACAATGCTCTGAAAAACGTGCAGGCGGCGGAGGCGGCCGGCATGGATGTACAGCAGTTCATTGATACCAATGCGGCTCTGTTCGCCGACCTCGCGCAGCGGCTTAACGTGCAATTTGATAGATTTCAGAAAGGCAGCGATCGCGCTCATCATTATCCCGCGAGCCAGAAGCTGTGGGAGTTGTGCGATGCGGCCGGGGACATTTACAAAAAATCGTATGAGGGACTGTACTGTCTCGGCTGCGAGACGTTCTATACATCGGACGAGTTGAATGAAAATGGAGAATGTTTTGAGCATCCGGGAAGAAAACTCGAACTCGTATCGGAGGAGAATTATTTTTTCCGGTTGTCAAAATATCAGGACGCGCTCATCGAACTTGTTTCTTCCGACACGCTCGCCATCCTTCCCAAGAGCCGAAAGAACGAGGTCTTGTCGTTTCTCAAACAGCCGTTGCGGGACATCAGCATCTCGCGCACGAACGCGCGCGCAAAAAATTGGGGAGTGCCGGTGCCCGGAGACGACACTCAGCGCATGTACGTCTGGTTTGATGCGCTTAACATCTACCAGTCCGGCGTCGGCTTCGGGTGGGACGAACAACAGTACCAAAAATGGTGGCCTGCGGATGTACACGTGATCGGCAAGGGCATTACGCGCTTCCACGCCGTGTACTGGCCTGCCTTCCTGCTCTCGGCAAAGCTCCCGCTTCCTAAAGCGCTCTATGTCCACGGCTACATAACCGTTGACGGACAGAAAATGTCGAAAATGATCGGCAACACGATTGACCCGTTTGAGATGATCGAAAAATACGGCACGGATCCCGTGCGCTACTACCTCCTTCGCGAGATCCCGTCCGGCGAGGACGGCGATTTCAGCTACGAAAAATTCGTGACTCGCTACAACGGAGATCTCGCCAACGGTTTGGGAAATCTGGTTGCGCGCGTGGCAACACTTGGAGAAAAAATTAGCCCCATTTCCTTAAAAGATGTCTATCCAAAAGAGCAGCCGCAGACTAGATTGATAGATGAAGCATATGAGAAGAGAGTAATGGGATTTCGTTTGAACGAGGCATTGGAATTTATATGGGGAATTATTGGAGAGAGGGATAAAGAGATCAATGATCGGAAACCATGGGCGGTGTCCGACGAAGCATATCTTCGCCATATCATTGGTGATGAATGCCATCGGATTGGCACAATATCTCGTCTGATTGCTCCGTTCATGCCCGACACGGCAAGAAAAATCAACGAGCAGATTAACGTCGGCGAAATGGAAATTGTAATAAAAAAGGGGCCGAATCTTTTCCCTCGGCTTTCATGATTCATTTTACCAAACATGCGCTGGAAAAGTTTACGATCCTAACTAAAATTGTAATCACTTTTTATCCCGGCAGAAAAGCGCAATATGAAAAAAACCAATAAAAAAATGAAAATGAGCTATGAGCCGGAGGCCGATGTCCTGCGGATTGAGTCGGGCAGCGGGCCGATAGCATACGCAACGGAGATAGGCGACGCCATCGTGCATTTTAGCCCGAGCGGTTTGCCGGTATATGTTGAAATTCTCGAAGCGTCAAAATTTCTCAAGCAGGCATCCACCCTTCTCCATGCGCCGTTGCGAGGGTCTTTTGTGCCTGCGCGGGCGTAACATATTTTCTCGTTTCAGAATTAAAAAGCGGGAAATTTATTCCCGCGATTGTAACATTTCGCTAGTTCTAAAAAATATCGTAATTGCCCACATCCGGAGTTCCACGGTCGCCACGCCCCTGAAGGTCTTCCCGATTTATCATTACCCAGTCTCGGAGAAGTTGATTGACCAGTTCCTCCATATTTTCATTCGCTGCTCTCCTGCGAATTAACTCGCATAATCCTCTTGCAGTCTGCTTATCAAGTTTAAGTGTAATATGTATTTGCTCCATTATTAGGGGTCCTTTATTTGTTAAGATGCTCGTATGCATGAATCTATATCACCTTTATTGTTCGATGTCCATACCCATACGCAGTTTGCGGCTTTTGCCGAGAATCAGGATGCGGTGATTCGACGCGCGTTGGAGCGGCAAGTGTGGATAGTGAATGTGGGTACGCAAAAAGATACGTCCGCCGCGGCGGTGGAGACGGCACATCACTATGCAGAGGGTGTGTATGCGACGGTTGGGTTGCACCCGATCCACACGGACAAATCGCATCATGACAAAGAGGAATTGGGAGGTGAACAAACTTTCGTCAGCCGGGGAGAGGAATTCGATTATGCGTATTATAAAAAACTTTTGCAGAATCCGAAAGTGGTTGCGATAGGCGAGTGCGGGTTGGATTATTACCGGCTCGGGGAGCAGACAAAGCAGAAGCAGTTTGCCGTGTTCGGGCAACAGATCGCGTTGGCAAGCGAGGTGCGGAAGCCGCTCATGATCCACTGCAGGAATGCGTTCGCGGATTTGATCGATGTTTTAAACGGGCATCGTTCAGCATTCACCGCGCCTCCCGGCATTATTCATTTTTTTACCGGTACGGTGGATGACGCAAAGACATTGCTTGATCTCGGATTTTCATTCTCGTTCGGCGGGGTAATCACGTTTGCGCGGGACTATGACGATATGGTACGCTATATTCCATTGGAGCGGATCGTGCTGGAGACCGATGCGCCCTATATCACGCCCGTGCCCTATCGGGGCAAACGGAACGAACCTGCGTATATGATCGAGATTGCGAGAAAGCTCGCTGAAATAAAAAAGCTGCCGTTTGAGACGGCAGCTAGAGTGACAACACAGAACGCGCGCGCGTTATTCGCGTGCTAAAAGATGTTGCATCGCTCCCATAAGATGAGGATATCTTTCTGGATGAAGAACCGGTCCTCTATAGGCGCGGTCATTCATACGAGAATCGAGACGCATTCTCATGGTGGCCGCTATTTCCAAAAACGATGATATCGTAAAAATTGCAACCGCAACGCGCACTACCACCATGTACGAGGGAATCGCATCATTCAGTTCTGTTCCCAGAACGCGATCATCGGGTGAGGTCAGGATATGTTCTGCGAGCTTGTGCTCTATATGGTGAATCTTTTGCTTTTCTTTGGGGTACAACCCGATAAGGGTCAATTCGCAGTGAGCACAGTCTTCTTTATATTGTTCCTGATATTGTTTTGTTTTCAACCTATATTCGAACCAACCCGGGAGAGAGCGGCTCTTTTCCCTCAAGCTCATGAGTCCTTGTTCCCTGGAGACGAGTTCCCATACAGATAATTGGGTATTGAACAAAAGTGATGCATCGATGCTCATGGTGAGATACATGGCGAATCCTTATCTTGCGGTAAAAAGATCGAATGTGTGCTAGAAATCATACGCATTTTTGAAAAATTTGTCAACTATGCGATACGACCCGAAAAAAATTGAGGCCAGATGGCAAAAAAAGTGGCTTGCGGACAAGACGTACGAACCAGATTTTAAGCACGCCAAAAAGCCGTTTTATAATCTCATGATGTTCCCGTACACGTCTGCGGAGGGGCTGCACATTGGGGGCATGAGGACGTTCACCGGTGTTGATATCTACGGCCGTCTCAAGCGAATGCAGGGGTATGACGTATTTGAGCCAATCGGACTTGATGCGTTTGGCATTCACTCGGAAAATTATGGACTGAAAACCGGACGGCACCCAATGACTTACGGTCGTGTTCTGGAAAAGAATTTTTACCGGCAACTTGCCATGATGGGCAACGGGTTTGCATGGGATGAACGACTGGAGACGAACGATGCTGAATATTACCGATGGACGCAATGGATCTTTGTGCAGATGTTTAAGCGGGGTTTGGCATACCGAAAAAAACAGGCGGTCAACTGGTGTCCGTCGTGCAAGACCGTGCTTGCGGACGAGCAGGTTATCGCAGGCGAATGCGAGCGATGCGGGTCCGTGGTGGTTAAAAAAGAATTGGAGCAATGGTTTTTTCGCATTACTCAATATACAGAACGCCTGTTGCAAAATCTTGAGAAGATCGACTGGTCCGAGCGGGTAAAAATCGCGCAGAAAAACTGGATCGGAAAATCGGAAGGAGCGATGATAAAGTTCAAAGTGAAAAGTGATGTGAAGAATGACGATATTGAAGTTTTTACTACTCGTCCGGATACGCTGTTTGGGGCGACATACTTGGTGGTTGCTCCTGAACATGAATTTATAGAGAGTCACAAGTCCCAGATTACCAACTATGTGCAAGTCGTGGCATATGTGAAAAAGGCACGGACAAAAGCAGAAGCGGATCGCATTGCCGCAGGCAAGGAAAAGACCGGCGTCGAACTGAAAGGAATCAAGGCGATTAATCCGGCAAACAACGAAGAGATTTCGATTTTTGTCGCCGATTACGTGCTGGGCAGCTACGGTACGGGTGCGATCATGGCGGTGCCGGCGCATGACGAGCGCGATTTTGCGTTTGCGAAGAAATACAAGATCGCGAACCGGCAGGTGATCGAGCCGGTATTCATCCAGACGACCGAGCCTGGTATTGTGCGCAAAGATTTGCCGTTTGAACATCGCGACGCGATCATCGCCATCGTGAAGCATTGGTCCGAAGAAAAGTATATCGGACTCAAGTGGAAGACCGTGGCATGGCAGACCCTGGTAACCGGCGGCATTGAAAAAGGACAGACTGCGGAAGAAGCCGCAAAAGCTGAAATCAGGGAAGAAGCAGGATTCCTGCATCCGAAACTTATTGCCGATCTTGGCATCATACATGGCAAATGGTACCACGTACCCAAACAGGTGAATCGTTTCGGACACGCGCGGGCGCTGTATTTTGAGCTGCAAGATGGAGCACGCGAAGCAATCTCCGAAGCCGAGCAGAAGAACCACGATATGTTCTGGTTTTCAAAAGAGGACTTGGAAAAATTTTTGTCGCCTGAAAGCCATCGCTGGGCGCTTGCGATTCTTGACAGATCTCGCGCCTATACGGGAGACGGAATTTTGACCCATTCCGGTTCGTTCACCGGCATGGATTCGGAAGAGGCAAAATGGGAGATCACGAAATTCGTGAGGGGGAAAAGGGTTTCGCAATATCATCTGCGCGATTGGCTGCTTTCGCGGCAGCGGTACTGGGGACCGCCGATTCCGATGATTTTTTGCGAGGTATGCAAGAATACCGGCAGAGGGGAGCGGCCGGAGATGCCCGGATGGTATGCGGTGCCGGAGAAAAATCTGCCGGTCAAGCTGCCGTTTGTAAAAGATTTCCGGCCGACCGGTACGGACCAATCGCCGCTTGCATCGGTTGCGACATTTTATAAAGTCCGTTGTCCGAAGTGTAAAAAAATGGCGCGTCGGGAGACCGATGTCTCGGACACTTTTCTTGATTCGGCGTGGTATTTTCTTCGCTACCCCTCGACTCGCTCTGCTCGCTCGGGACAAGTCCCTTGGGATCAAGAAATCACCAAGAAGTGGCTGCCGGTAAGCATTTATATCGGCGGCGCCGAACACTCCGTATTGCACCTCATGTATTCGCGTTTTCTGACTATGGCTTTCTGCGATTGGAAACTGCTGAAGTTCGAAGAGCCGTTTCCGAAATTCAGGGCGCATGGACTCATCACTAAAGATGGCGCTAAAATGTCAAAATCGAAAGGAAACGTGGTCAATCCCGACGACTATATTCGCGCGTACGGAGCCGACGCGGTGCGCATGTATCTGGCGTTTCTCGCGCCGTTCGAACAGGGCGGGGATTTCCGCGACACCGGCATTCGCGGCATAACTCGATTTTTGGAGCGCGTATGGAAGTTTGCACACAAAGTCATTATGATCCGCCAACCGGCGGAGAAGAATCTCAAGAGATCCTTCGGGCATCGCCCTCAAGATGACGCATTACAAATAATACTGCACAAAACAATTAAGAAAGTTACGGAGGATATTGAGAATTTGCAGTACAACACGGCAATATCAGCGCTGATGATTTTACTCAATGAGGTTGAGGCATCACAGAATGCGGTAGGCGCGGAAGACATAAAAATTTTTCTCAAGTTGCTCGCGCCGTTTGCCCCCCATATCACGGAGGAATTATGGCAGAAATCTGGAAACCGGGAGCTTGGGGCTGGAAGCCGGAAATTCAGATCTATCCATCGCGAGGCATGGCCGAAATATAATCCTCGATTCATTCAAGAAAATATGGTTGATTTTATTTTTCAGATTAACGGTAAAACACGCGTAGTCATAGAAATTAAACGCGGCAGTTCCCAACAGGAAGCAACACGGCTGGCCCGGAATTTGGATGCCGTAAAACAGCGTCTGCCGAGTGAACCGACTCGAGTAATCTTTATTCCTGACAAGCTCATTAACTTTGTGGTACAATGAGGTCTATGAGTTCAAGAAAAAAACTCTTTGTCCGGCTTCTTGCTTTTCTCTTTAGTTTGCTTCTCGGTGTGTTTGGTTTTGCCTATGCACAATCTGCTCCCGTATTCACTCTCTATGATATCGGGACATCTTCAGCATCGCCAAAGACCGTGGTGATAAGATGGATGACTGATGCGTTGGCAAACTCGCAAGTAGAGTACGGACTTGATGAAAACTATGGAAACCGTTCTGATCTTGACCCGACTCAAGTTTTCAGTCATGCGGTAAGGATTATCAATCTCAAGCCCGGTTTAATCTATTTCTATCGCGTTATTTCGGTCGACGCTGCGGGAAACCGCATCGCGTCGCAGCGGTTTGTGTTTTCGGCTCCGCTTGTCTCGCTACGCGAAATCCCGCGCGGTGCGACAAATCCTCCAATTCTCTCCTTTACCGCTCCGCGCCAGCACGAAATTCTCAAAGACCAGATCGTCGCGTTCACGTATCAGATCGACGGTAACTGGCCCGCTGCTGACCAAACCCCGCACGCGTACCTGTGGGCGGATGTATTGCGAAACGGTACCTGGAGTGCGCGGGCAGACGCCTTTGATATTGGCAGTCAGACCAATGCTGCACTCCGCTCCGGATCATTTGCGCAAAAATTTCCCCCGGGCACGTATCGCATTGACGGCATACTCGCGGCATATCAACCCAAACATGAAATGCTTCAGGGAAGCCGCGTCACACCGCTTGTCTTTACCGTGCGGGATGCCGGCAGCACCGACGTGATGATCGCCTCGTCCTCTCCGCTGCTCGCGCTGCCGTCGGGGCCGAGAATCAAATCGGGAGACAGGATCCGGAATTGGCGGGCGGCCGATGTGCGGCAGGTTCCTTTGAAGTCCAATTCTTTGATCGGGGTACAGGCGCCGGACACGAAAGGAACCATCATCGGCGGTCCGGAAGTCGTGGCGGATTCGCGATGGTGGAACATCAACTACGACGTGGGGTATGACGGCTGGACCTCGGAAGATTCTCTTCTCCCGGTGAATGCGCCGGTATTTGATTTTGAGCTCGTGGGTCTTGATGATGACCACGGGTCCTCTGCCACGCAAGGGTCTTCGGCTGGTTTTTCATTTGGCGGCCGGCTCACGTCAGGCGCGGGTCAAACCGTTGCTTTTACCGCCCAAGGAATTCCCAGCGACGCATACGGCATATTCTCTCCGGCTTCCTGCGTGCTTCCGTGCCTGACCACGCTGTATATCTCGACCTTGCGGACAACACCGGTCGGCATCCATCCGATCACGATCACCGCAATCAGCGCGAAAAAAGAAAAAAGGATTTCGTTCAAGCTGCAGATCAATCGTTTCTCGCCGGTGCCCAGCGTCTCGCTCAGCGCTCCGTTTCTTGACGGGACAGTACCCGGATCGAATCTCGCGATTTCTTCGGCCGTAACCGGAGACGCGGACATACCCGGCAGCCGCTCGATTCATTTTCAGCTTGACAACGGTAAGGGCCATGCGGACGCGCTGCTGAAGGGTTCTCGAGTGTTCGCCGATCTTCCCGGCGGTTCCCACCTTTTGACCGGCTATCTTGCAGGAAATAAAGATGTGAAAATACCCGGAACTGATTTTTCTCTCGCGTTCGTGAGCGATGCCTCGTTGCCCGTAATTTCCCGGCTTATGAGCCAGCAGGTGGGCGATACATCCGCAATGATTACGTGGGCTACGGATAAAAACAGCACCACCCGAGTCGCGTACGACGGCGTGGGCGGCCTTCGTTTCTCGACCATGGAGTTTGACACGGATGGCCGCCAGCGAACGCATACCGTCAATCTTCAAAGTATGGTTCCGTGCACAAGTTATTTCTATCGCGCATATTCGAAAAATTCTGCGGACGGGGAGGCGGTGAGCTTGACGAACCGGCTCACCACGACCGGTTGTCTTAGCACAATGCTGTCGGCTGTGCATAGCGAGGGCATTCTTTCAACTTTGCCGCACAGGACGCTTGCGCTGGTCCGCGACGATGACCGGTCGGCAAGCATCACGCTTCCTTCCGGATTCCCCGATGCGGCAGCGGTTGAGATCAACGGACTTGATCCGGCGGGGATCACAAGCGCGGTTCCTGCTCCCATGTCGCAATTGCGCCTGATCGCCGGCCACGCATACCGGATCGTAGTGCTCAAGGATCCGTCAACGTCCGTTTTCGCCTCGGACAAACCGGTTACGCTGACTATGCGCTATCTTCCGGAAGACGTGAGCGATATTATTCCGGGTTCCCTTAAAATCTGGCGCTGGACCGGCGTAGATTGGACCGAAACAAGCCAGTGCCGCACGAACGATGATCTGCACGAGATAAGTTGCGTGACCCGGGAACTTTCCACGTTCGTGCTGTTCGGAGTGAGCTCGCTCCTTTCCTTGGCGCCTCCGCCCGGCTCCTTGGTTTTGGTGATGCCGCCGAGCCCTGCTTTCGGCGCCAAATCGTCGGATGACATTCATGAAAGCACGCCTGCGGTTATCGCGCACGCCTCTTCCTCGGCGCGCACCGTAAAATCACCGTCATCGGATCGCAAAAAAGCTCCGCCCGCAAAGTCAAAAACGCCTTCTTCCCCGGCCCCGCTTCAATTGTCTTCAAACGATGTCCGAATCTTGACGCGCGATCTGTACCGCGGCATCAAGCATCCGGAGGTAACGCTGCTGCAGCGGTTTCTTGTCTCGCGCAACTATCTTGAGGCCGGCAACGCCACAGGATTTTTCGACGGCACAACCGAAACCGCAGTCAAAAAATTCCAGTGCGATCAGGCGATCGTATGCGAGGGCACGCAAAGCACCACCGGTTTCGGAAGCGTTGATCTGCCAACCCGGGAGAGCATAAACGCTTTGCTCAAGTGAATATTTTTGTGAGTGACATCGCTATGGCCCGCCGTTACGCCTATATTTGTGATGCAAAAGGGCGGTTTCTCGAAAAGATCTGGCCCGGCTCGGTTACGGTGATTTTCCACCACAAAGAAAACTTGCCAAAAGCGCTGACCGACGGATCCGATACAATCGGCGTATGCATGTCCGATGATCCGCTTGTTGTCCAACTGCTTCAGCATACCGATGTCCCGGTTGCGCAGACATCGGCGAACAGTTCACACACAGTAATTGATTATACCGACGCCAAGCCGATGATTTTACGAACGGGTGCGATCAGCAAAGAAGAGCTTGATGAGTTACTAATGATCGTGATAGAGTGACTTTATGTTACTATCCCGAAACGCGATTTTGCGGCATTGGAAAGAGGGGAATATTGTCATTGACCCGTTCGACGAGCGCAAGCTTAAAACCGTAAGCTATGACGTATCGCTCGGGGAATGGTATTGGCGCGAAGGCCATCCTGACGGGCGCGCCACCCTGCACAATATCTACGACGAGGAGTCCACCAGACGGGTCTGGCGGGGGCCGCATCAGGCCGAAGGCGCGCATGAGGTGTCGCGCCGGCTTGGAGTCGAGCTTGCAAACATCAAGCCGAGCGATAAAATAATCTTGTTGCGGCCCGGGGAAAGCATTCTTGCGCACACGGAAGAGTTTATCGGCGGACGCGACCGGGCGGTTGCCAAACTGTATGCGCGCTCATCTATGGGTCGCAACTTTATTGAAGTATGCAAGGACGCCGGCTGGGGCGATGTGGGCTACTTCAACCGCTGGACCATGGAGGTGACCAACAACTCGCAGCACTTTATGATCCCGCTCGTGGTGGGACGGCGCGTCGGCCAGATGGTGTTTTATGAGGTCGAACCGATCGCGCATGATTCCGATTATACCGGTGAGAACGGGAAATATCAGCGCTCCCACGACATCGAAGAACTCAAAAAATCCTGGAGTCCCTATCAGATGATGCCGCAGATGCATAAGGATTGGGAGATTAATAGCCTGTAATTTTTTTGAATATCTATCTCAAAAAATCAGATCCTCACATTGCGAAGCTTGTTGCGGCGGAAACGAAGCGTCAGAGCGAGACGCTTGATTTGATTCCTTCGGAAAATATCGTGTCGGACGCGGTGCTCGAAGCGGTCGGGTCTGTATTGATCAATAAATATTCCGAGGGCTATCCGCGCAAACGATATTACGCGGGCAATGGAGTCGCGGACGACGTGGAAATGCTGTGCCAGGAACGCGCGAAAAAATTGTTCGAACTCGGAGACGAATGGAGCGTGAACGTGCAGGCGCTCTCCGGCTCTCCGGCCAATATGGCCGTGTATTTCGCCTTGCTCAAGCCCGGAGATACGGTCATGGGTATGGCGCTCTCGTCCGGCGGCCACCTGACGCACGGCAGCCCGGTGAATTTCTCCGGTAAGTTGTTTCGTATCGTATCATATGATGTCACGGCTAAGGGTTTTCTCGATTATGACCAGATTCGCAAAATCGCGCGCAAAGAAAAACCGAAGATGATCATTGCGGGTGCTACCGCCTATCCCCGCATCATCGATTTTGAAAAATTCGCGGATATTGCGCGGGAAGTCGGCGCGTTTCTCATAGTGGACATGGCGCATATCGCGGGCTTGGTTGCATCGGGCAGCCACCCGTCGCCGTTTTCCGCCAAAGGCGCCCGCCTGCGGAATGGGCAGGAACAAGTATTGGCCGATGTAGTTACCACCACCACGCATAAAACCCTGCGCGGGCCGCGTGGCGCGCTCATTTTTTCCCGCAACGACCGCATGATCATGTCGAAAAACAAAGCCGGCGCGAAAGTCAGCATAAGCCGCGCGATTGACAGCGCGGTATTTCCCGGATTGCAGGGCGGTCCGCACGACAACCAGACCGCCGCGATCGCGGTTTGCTTAAGCGAGGCAATGAAGCCCACGTTCAAGACATACGGCAAGCAAATCGTAAAAAATGCCAAAGCGCTTGCGCAACATCTCCGGAAACTCCGTTTCAAACTCGTCTCCGGTGGTACCGATAATCATCTCATGCTCATCGATCTCACCAATATGGGGCTTACCGGCAAACAGGCGCAGGACAAACTCGAACAGGCGGGCATCATCGTCAATCGCAACACCATTCCGCACGACACGCGCTCGCCCTTCGACCCGTCCGGCATCCGGATCGGCACCCCCTCGCTCACCACGCGCGGCATGAAAGAAAAAGAGATGAAGATCGTCGCCCAACTGATCTATGAGACATTAGCTAAGAGTAACCTTTCTGGGACACGAAAGAGCATTGGGGCTCTTTGCAGAAAATTTCCAATCGTATGATTCTTCTCGACGGGAAAAAACTTTCACAGCGGATTTTTGACGAACTGAAGGGCGAAATTTCGGCGATGAAAAAGAAAATCCGGCTTGGCGTGGTCGTGGTCGGCAAAGATCCGGTGATTGAGAAGTTCGTGGGGCAGAAGAAGAAAGCCGCGGAGGAGATCGGCATAGATGTGCGGGTCTATCCGTTTGATGCGGCGATCACAACCAATGAACTGCGCAAACGCATCGCAAAGCTGGTGCACGAGCCGCACAACACGGGTCTTATCATCCAGCTTCCGGTGCCGGCTCACATCAACAAACAATACATCCTCAATGCGATCCCGCCCGAAAAAGACGTGGACGTGCTTTCCGGCCGCGCGATCGGGAGTTTTATTGTCGGCAAAAGTAGGATCATGCCTCCGGTCGCGGGAGCCGTCAAAGCACTTCTTGAAGAATACAAGATCGAATATAAAAACAAACACGTCGCGATTCTCGGAGCCGGGAACCTGGTTGGCAGGCCCATAGCGCTTTGGCTCCTGCAGGAGGGCGTGTCGTTGAACATGCTCACCGAAGACACGGCTCATCCGGAGCAGCTGCTTCAAAAAGCCGACATCGTGATCTCCGGAATCGGCAAACCGCATTTCGTGAAGGGAGATATGCTCAAAGAAAACGCCGTGATCATCGATGCCGGCACATCCGAATCCGCCGGCAAGTTTGTCGGTGACATGGACCCCGAATCGGTTGCAAAAAAAGCATCCTACCTCACCCCCATCCCCGGCGGAGTCGGCCCGGTCACTATTGCCGTTCTTCTCAAAAATCTCGTCGCGCTCGCGACGGGGAAAAAATAATGCCGCTGGTCGGACTTGAACCGACAAGGGGTTGCCCCCACGGGATTTTGAGTCCCGCATGTTTGCCAATTTCATCACAGCGGCATGTTCTTTTTATACGGACATAGTAACTCAAGATTATTGAAAAATCAACTCTCCCGGGTGATTGAATTTCCGCGCGATCAGGCGTATCATAAAAACACATGGCGCGCATTATTACGCTTTGCAATCAAAAAGGTGGGGTGGGCAAGAGCACGTCGAGCACCAACCTTGCGGCGTTCTTGGCTGCGCTCGGACAGAAAGTGCTGCTGGTGGATTTTGATCCGCAGGCAAACGCGACCTCGGGCATGGGGCTCAACTCCAAGCGCATCGAGATTTCGGTGTACCATGCGCTCATCGGCAAAGCGGACGTGAAAGAGGCGATCAGGAAAACCGGAATTTTGGGGGTGGATATTTTGCCCGCCACTCCTGCGCTTGCCGGAGCGGGCGTGGAACTGGTTGACATGCCGAGGCGTGAGTATAAACTGAAAGAAGCGCTTGAGCAGGTTCGCAAAGGATATGATTTCATTGTCATTGATTCGCCGCCCAGTTTAGGACTGCTCACGATCAACGCGCTGGTCGCGGCGCAAAAGATCATTATTCCCAGCCAGTGCGAGTATTACGCGCTTGAGGGGCTTGCCGATCTCCTGCACACGATCCGGCTGATCAACGCAAATCTCAAAACCCGCGTCGGCGTCATGGGCGCCCTGCTCACGATGTACGATCGCAAATCACGCCTGCACCGCGCGGTCGCCAAAGAGATCAAGCGTAAATTTCCCGGATATGTGTTCGAGACCGTGATCCCGCGAAACATCAGCTTGGCCGAAGCCCCGTCATACGGCAAGACCATTTTGCACTACGACCCCTACAGCCACGGCGCCAAAGCATACCGGCGATTGGCCGAGGAAATTTTGCGCATAGAGGAAATTCGGGTAGCTTAATTTTCAATTTATAATTTTTAATCAATTTCCAATGATTCAATTCTCAAATTCTTTGTTTGAAAATTGAAAATTGAAAATTGAAAATTTTTTTGGATCCTCTAGGCAAAGGACTCGAATCCCTGATTCCCGACCGCACGCAGAATGAACCTGTGGCGCTTGATCCCGCAAACGAGATTCCCGCGCCTCCGGTACTCCCTGAAGTCGAACCTCCGACCGGTACTCCGACGGTAGGAGCCGGCACCTCCGCCCCGCTCGCGCGAAGCTATGAAGATCACTTCACGCCCCGCAGAGGCGAGGCCGTGTTTTGGATCGAGCTTGAAAAAATAGAACCCAATCCGTTTCAGCCGCGCCGCGAATTCAACGAGGAAGCATTGCAGGATCTGGCGCGCTCCATCCGCGAGCACGGGGTGCTGCAGCCGATCCTCGTGACCAAACGGGAGATTGATACGCCAGCCGGACTCGAAGTCCGCTACCAGCTGATCGCAGGCGAGCGCAGATGGCGGGCGTCAAAGCTGGCGGGTCTTTCGCAAATCCCGGCGATTATCCGCCGCGGCGTGCCGGACGATCGCGTGCGCCTCGAGCTTGCCATCATTGAAAATGTGCAGCGCGAGGATTTAAACGCGATCGAACGCGCCCGCGCCTACAAGCAGCTGATCGACGAATTCCACCTGGTGCAGCGGGAGATCGCCGTGCGCATCGGTAAATCGCGCGAAGCCGTGGCAAACGTGCTGCGCCTTTTGTCCCTGCCCGCTGAAGTCCAGACCGCTCTCAACACCGGCGCCGTTACCGAAGGCCATGCCCGCGCCATTCTCATGGCCGGAGACGACCAACTCAAGCAGCTCCAGGTCTACCGCGACATCATGAGCGACAATATGAGCGTGCGCGCCGCCGAGGCCCACGCCCGCCAGGTAGGGGGCAAAACCCTCACCCCCCGCAAACGCCCCGGCTACTCCGTCCAGGACCCGGAACTCCGCGACTGGCAAAACCGCCTCCAGGAACAGCTCGGCACCAAAGTCCAGCTCCAGCGCATGGGCGAGCGCGGCAAGATCGTAGTCGAATTCTTCTCCGAAGAAGAACTGCGCGGCATCCTCTCCAAAATGATTAGAGAGCAGGGGATGTAGATTTGGATTGCTAAGTGTAAGAATCCATAGCGTTGTTTACACTCTTATGCGTCATTCCCGCTTACGCGGGAATCCAGTATGTTGATTTTGGCTCTGATGCTCATATTTCTGGATGCCCGTTTTCACGGGCATGACATACCGGTAAGAAAAGTATAAACAACGCTGTTAAATCTTACAACCAGATACATACTGGGGTTGTTGCATGGGAGAAGTGTGATAGTATATTGGCAAGAGTCGGTTTCATCAGATAATTAATCACAAAACATCTATGAAAGAAGGAGTTCTTGAAGATCGCGAGGGCTCGTTAGAGCAGATTGGGGAACGTGCCATGGAGAGGATAGAAAACAAGGTGACGAAGGAGTTTGAGGGAGAGCCGTATCATAACCCCGAACATCCAAAGGGTGTGGGTGCGGCTGCGGAAGAGGGCCTTGATATTGCGGAGCAGTCGGGCATCACGGTTACCAAAGAGATGCGCCGTGCAGGTCGGTTTGCGGCTGCGGCTCATGACATGGTCATTCGGAAAAGAGTTAACATGACGCCGGGAACGTTCGGGTATGGGACCACCATGCGGTACCGCGGATTTGGCGAGAAGATGCCGCCGGCTGTGCGGGATGCCCTTAAGGGCGAGAAGGATCGACACGGCAATGAAGAGGCAAGCTGGCTTGAACTGGAGCAGATTATGAACGAGGAAGATCCTGACGGCGCGTACTTTACAGAAAATGTCCGGCGCATGGCGCGGGCAGCGATTGCGGCGACGTATCCCGATGTTGAGTTCCCCGCGCCCTTTCCTTCTCCTGATGATGCGAAGATAGGGCGGCGCAACTCTGCCGGCGAGGTGGAAGCTGTCATTGACGTGACTGACATGCTTTCCAAAACAGAAGACGGCAGACCCGCGGGGTTGAAATTCTTTCAGCCGTTTCTTACCGCCGAGAGTTCGCTCGTCACCGCCCTTGTCGCGATAGGAGACCTTTCCGAAGGCGGGCGTGTTGACCCACGCGAATTTCGTAAAAAGGGCAACGCGGAATACTGGGAGTTGCGCGCGTTGCTTCGCCAACGAATAGCGGACGGATTTGCGGATTTGTCGGACAAGCCGAAAGAACGTGTCGTTGAGATGGCCAATGCGGCCAAGGACATGCTTGCCTGGGCGCAAACGCAAATCGGTTTTTTATTATGGCAGAAGATACGGTTTGCTGAAATTCTTCAAACCAACCCTGACATGAACGAGTTTTTCCGGGAAAAGATGCGACGGATTTATTCTCATTTTGACGCAAATATTCTTGATGCGTATTACCGGGCCGGCACTCTTTCGGGACGTTTCAAGCAGCTCATGGAACCGGCCGCCTTCACGCACAATCCGCATGCGGAGACTGAACTCAGGGATTTGGCCAGCATGATGGACTACGACGAGTTTCCCCTTCAAAAATAACACCCCACCGAACTCGGCGAGGCGTTGCTGCTACATACTTTCTAAAAGTTCATCCCATAACATCTGATGACGTTGACGGAAAGTTTCAAGGAATGAAAATGAAGAGGAAGAGTCTTCGTTGATTCTTACAAGTCCGTTTTGCAGACACAGCCTGTTAACTGTTTCCTCATGTCCAGCTTTTGGAAGAATAAGATAGACGTTTGCGGAAGGATTCAAAATATGCACGCACTTGATTTCAGAAATATATTCGGTTCCTTGCATGAATTGAAGCTCCGCTAAAGATCTCGCGGTAAAACACCATTGCGCTAAAATTACCAACGCTTCTTCTCTTTCCATGACCATCCTCCTCTTCTTTGAGAATTGGCATCTCTTACCATACAGTATCAGATGAGATGCATAAAAGCAAACGCGCTTTGTGGTCAATCTATTTCTCCATTCTCTTCGGATTATGATTCGGGCACTCTTTGTTGGAACACCGCTCCGGGATGGTTTTGGTGCCTTCCATCATGAGTGAGTTGCAAATTGGGCAGAAGGCGCCTGTAGGTTTGGCTTTGATCGCATATTTGCATGCGGGATAGGCGGAACAGCCGTAGAAGACGCCGAAGCGGCCGCGGCGGCCAGCCATCTGGCTCTTATGACATACGGGGCAGGTAACGCCGGTTTTTTCGCCGCCGGCGCCGTTTTCGTCTTTCTTGATATATTTGCACTTGGGATATCTGTTGCAGGCGGTGAACTTGCCGAATCTGCCTTCGCGCTCGATGAGCTGGCCGTCTGTACACTCGGGGCAGTGTTCACCGGTCTCTTTGGGACCTTCGCGTATCGCACCGTCGAGCCCGCGCATGCCAATACAATCGGGAAAGCGGGAGCAGCTTAAGAATTTTCCTGATCTGCCGAGTTTAACCACCATGCCGGCGTTGCAGATCGGGCATCGAACGCCTTGGGGGGCGTCGCCGAGCGTAGTGAGTTTGGGCGTGTCTTTTTTTGACGCGACGTCTTTGGTGAACGGGGTGTAAAAATCGCGCAACGTTTTTTCGTACTCGCGTTTGCCGCCGGCAATGTCGTCAAGCTCATCCTCCATTTCGGCAGTGAACGAATCACTGATGTATTTGGCAAACTGCTCTTCCAAAAACGTACTCACCACCTCGCCGGTGTCGGTCGGGCGCAAACTTCTGCTTTCACGCTCCACATAGCCGCGGTTGTGGAGTGTCTTGATGATTGATGCATACGTGGAGGGACGCCCAATGCCGCGCTTTTCCAATTCTTTGACGAGTCCGGCTTCGGAATAGCGTCCGGGCGGCTGGGTCTGTTTGTGCTCGTCTTTGATGTCGAGCAGAGTGAGGGGTTCGCCAATGGAAACTTTGGGCAGCTCCACATCCTCGCCTTTTGCGTGCGGGTCTGCTTTGAGCCAGCCGTCAAACAGCGTGCGTGATCCGTTTACGAAAAAATCCGGTACGGTATTGCCGTCGCCGACTTGCGCGATAATTTTTGTTTTCAAAAGTTGCACGGCCGCCATCTGGCTTGCGATGGTCCGTTGCCAGATGAGGCGATACAGTCGTTGCTGTTCTTCTGTTTGTCCGGCGCTTGTGGCTGCGGCATTGGTGGGCCTGATGGCCTCGTGCGCTTCCTGCGCGTTTTTGCTTTTGGTCTTGTAGCGCTGGGCGCGGACATAATTTTTGCCGTATGCCTTCTCGACCACGCCGAGAATCCGCCGCTGCGCCACCGTGCTCAACGTCATGCTGTCCGTGCGCATATAGGTGATGTAGCCGTCCTCGTATAATTTTTGCGCGATGCCCATAGTACGAGAAGGCGAAATGCCCAAGCGCGACGATGCCGCCTGCTGCAGGGTAGAGGTGGTGAATGGCGGCCGCGCCTGCCGTTTCATTTCGCTTTCCGCAATCTCTTTGACTGACCACGCGCTCTTTCGTCCGTTTGCAAGAATGGCATCGGACTCTTCCTGTGTTTTCGGCTCTTGGGAACAGGTGAACGTGAGCGGCATTTTTTCGGCAGTCTCGACATCTGCGGTAATCACCCAGAAATCTTCGGGCTTGAATGCACGGATCTCGCGTTCGCGCTCGACTACAATGCGCAAAGCAGGGGATTGCACGCGGCCTGCGGAAAGCCCATAGCGTACTTTTTGCCAGACGAGGCCGGAAAGATCATACCCGACCAGCCGATCGAGCACGCGCCGGGCCTCCTGGGCCTTGCGCAGATTCTGGTCTATGTGGCGGGGATGCCCGATCGCGTTTTTGACCGCGCCTTCCGTGATCTCGTGAAATACGACGCGCTTGGGATTTTTCAGGTGCAGCGCCTGTGCCACGTGCCAGGCGATCGCCTCGCCTTCGCGATCCGGGTCGGTAGCAAGCAGGACTTCATCGGCTTTTTTCGCGGAAGCGGCCAAGTCGCTGATTACTTTTTCTTTTCCTTTGGAAATTTCGTAGTGCGGCACGAAACCGTGCGCGATGTCTATCGCGTTCTTGTTGCTCTTTGGCAGATCGCGCACGTGTCCCACGGATGCCTTGACCGTATACTCGCGTCCCAGATATTTTGAAATCGTTTTTGATTTTGCCGGGGATTCTACGATAACGAGTTTCATACGAATGTTACTTCAGCTTATATGCGCAATTATCTTTTCACTGCCGTTCCCCTCGAGCCTCGTCGCGTAACGCGACTTCTGCTCTCGGGTCGGAAAGCCGTTCAAAGACAATCGCGCATGTCTTGGCGCTATGTTTTCTGATATATGTCCACGCCCATGGTTCTCACCAATCCTTTTAATTCGAGCAGCGATAACGTTGCGAGAATGTCCGCGGTCTGCATTTCCAGTTTTCGTTTGATCTCGTCAACGGAGTGGGGTTCTTCAAGTAATGTAAGCAGCGATGCTTCCGTTTCGTCTACGTCCGCGCGCTGACGCGTTTCATCTTGATATACAATGCCGAACTCGTCAAGTATGTCAGCAACCGACATGATCAGTTTGGCGCCCTCGCGGATGAGCGCGTTGGGCCCGTGCGAGGTGGGGGAGAAGATCGAGCCGGGCACGGCAAACACCTCGCGGTTTTGTTCCAATGCGAAGCGCGCCGTGATCAGCGCTCCCGATTTTTCCCGAGCTTCGATCACCACGATTCCGCGGGAAAGTCCCGAAAGAATGCGGTTGCGCATGGGAAAATATTCTCGCCGCGCTTTAGTAAAAGGCGGGTATTCTGAAAGCACGGTGCCGCCGTTCTCGATGATCTTGCGGGACAGTTTGATATTTTCATGCGGAAAAAGCACCGAGTTATCAAGCCCTGACCCGACCACCGCAATGGTTGCGCCCTCGCTGTCCAGCGCGGTCTGGTGCGCCTTGGCATCGATGCCGAGCGCAAGCCCGCTCGTGATGATCATGCCCGCGGAAACAAGATCGGCTACAATTTTCTCTGCGGCCTGCAACCCGTATGCCGTAGTGCGGCGTGTACCCACGATGCCTATGGAGATTTTCTCATCAGAAAATAATTCATCAAGCAATGCTCCTTTCCCATACAGCGCCGCCGGAGGATTGTGGATTTCTTTCAGAAGCGGGGGATAGCCCGCATCAGTGTCGGTAATCATCCACACGCCTGCGGCCAAAACCTTTTCATACTCTTGAACCGGATCAATCAGCGGCCGTCCCGCGATAATCGCGTCCGCCGTATCCTGCTGGCGCAACCCGCATGCTCGAATCTCATATGCCGAAACCTGCCACGCGACCTCATATGATCCAAACCTCTCCCGCAGCGCCCGGAGCGTCGCAGCCCCCACCTGCGAAATTATATTGAACGCATGAAGATACGGAAGATCAGAGTTCATGTGCTTTCAGCGTACTATAAAGGGAAAGGAGTGGCAAATATATGTGGCGCCCCTACATTCCAAGATTTACCAAAGATTTGAACCGATAGTAAAATATCTTTGGTAATTGACTTTATCCAGAATTGAAAAAAGAATACAAGACGGCCACACTTACTATCAGTTGGGTAAATTGGCAACATAGTCAGTCTGGAATAACTTCCAGACTATTTTTTTGACTCTTCACCTCTTTTTAACCTCCATAGCTTTAGCGAAGGAGGTCAATCGCCTCCGCAAGCATTTGATAATACAGATTGAGACCAACTTTGTTGATCGTGCCGGATTGCTCGCGGCCCAGGATGTTTCCGGCGCCGCGGATTTCGAGGTCGCGGAGGGCGATGTCGTATCCGGAGCCGAGGTCGGCGTAATCCTGCAGGGCTTGGAGGCGGTCTGCGGCTTTTTCAGTCATGCGGCGCGGCTTGTAGAAAAAGTATGCGAATGCCTGGGCCGCGCTCCTGCCTACGCGGCCGCGCAGTTGGTGGGCTTCGGCCAGGCCGATCAGAGTCGCATCGTCCACGATGAGCGTGTTTGCGGACGAGATATCGAGTCCGTTCTCGATGATCGTAGTCGCGAGCAGAATATCGATTTCTTTGTTGCGGAATTCATCCATGATTTTGATCATCTCGTGCTCTCTCATGCGCCCGTGCATCACGCCGATTCGCGGCTTGCTCGTGGGTAAGCGAGAGGCGGGCGTGCTTTCGCTAGACGCTTCGCTAAAACGCTCAAGCATACCCGCCTCTCGCTTTTGTCGGAGCGGTACTTTCTGAAGCAGTTTTTCCAGTTTCTGTTTGACGGCACCGATGGTTTCGATGCGGTTATGGAGAAAATAGATCTGGCCGCCTCGTTCAAGCTCGCGACGCAGGGCCTGTGCGATGGTCTTTTGCGTATACGGGAGGACAAAAGTATGGATGGCAAGGCGGTCGGGCGGAGGGGTCTTGAGAAACGAGATATCCCGGACGTGCGCCAACGTCAACTGCAGTGTGCGGGGGATCGGGGTTGCGGAGAGCGAGAGCACGTCTACCTCGGCGCGGAGATTTTTGAGCGCTTCTTTCTGCTTGACGCCGAAGCGCTGTTCCTCATCTATGATGACCAGTCCAAGATTTTTGAACGTAATATCTTTTGAGAGCAGGCGGTGCGTGCCGACTATGCAGTCAACGGTTCCGGTTGCGAGCCCGTGCAGAGTCCTTCCTTCTTCGTGTTGGGAAGTAAGTCGCGACAGCATGCCCACGGAGATCGCGGTGTTTGCGAAACGCTCTTTGAGCGTGCGTTCGTGCTGCGCGGCGAGCACGGTCGTGGGAGCGAGCAGCGTCACCTGTTTTTCCGATGCGATCACGCGGAGCGCCGCGCGGATCGCGATCTCGGTTTTGCCGAATCCGACATCTCCGCACAGAATCCTGTCCATGGGCCGGGTGCGCGCAAGATCGTGCATGATCTCTTCCTCCGCTTTGAGCTGATCAGTCGTTTCCTGAAACGGAAACCGCGCAATCAATTCTTGCTCAAGTCCGGCATCGCCCATATGCGGAGGTCGTTCGACCACGTGGCGCTTCGCGTAGAGCTCCAGAAGTTCACGCGCCAGTTTCTCGGTTTCCTCTTTGACTTTGCGTTTGGTTTTCTCCCACACGCTGCCGCCCAGACGATGGACGCGCGGCATCTCGAACCCAACGTACGGCAAGAGCCGGTCTTTTTGACCGATCGGCACATATAACATGTCCGGTGCGCGGCCGGGACCGGGTGCCGCATATTCTATCTTAGAGAAGCCCAGTAAATTTAAATTTTTAATGGCGGGTCCGGTGCCACGGAAAATGCCAATGCCATGGTCGATGTGTACGACATAACTTCCCGCGGGAAGTTTCTCGATTGCGTGCCTTTGGCTCAATTTCGGTTTCGATCTCTCTTCGGTTTTTTGCCGCGGCAAAATTTCCGAGATGACGTTTCCGTCGAACTCGATCAGATACGGAGCCGCGGTGTTGACCGGCCAGATTTCGATAATGCCTCCACGCATGCTCACGAGGCCCTTGCCGCCCACTGTTTGGCTGCGCTCATACCCCATATCGGTCATGCGCCTGATCAGTTCCGAGGGCTTTATCACCAAACTCTCTTCCACCATCATACTATTCTTCTGCCACCATATATGGCTCGCACTCGCCTTCTTTATGGCCCCATGATTCTCCGAAAACCACAAAACGCCCCGTTCAAGATTTTGGGGAGTGACCGATGCAATCAGCAATTCGTGTTTGGCATGCGCCTTGCTACTCATTATTTCGATAGAGTCAATCTAACACATACCGCATCTTTACGCAATTTGCTTTTGCTTTCTTTTGCTGTACTATGGATATATGAATATTTTTACGTTCCCCTTTATACTTCTTGTGGCAGTCGGATTATTAGTGGTCTGGTTTATATTTGCGTATAACCGTTTTGTGAGCGGCGCGAACCGGATCGCGGAGGCGTGGTCGGATATCGAGGTGCAGCTGAAACGGCGGTATGATCTGATTCCCAATATCGTCGAGACCGTCAAGGGCTACGCGGCGCACGAGCGCGAGACGCTGGACAGCGTGACGCAGGCGCGGACGCAGGCCATGGGCGCGCAGACACCGGAGGAGCGCAGACATGCCGAAAACACGCTCACCAACACCCTCAAAACTCTTTTTGCCGTTTCGGAAAATTATCCTGATCTGAAAGCCAACGCGAATTTTCTCGATTTGCAACGCGAGCTTGCCGATACGGAAAATAAAATCCAGGCGGCGCGCAGATTTTATAACGGCAACGTGCGCGACTATAACATCGCGATCGAATCGTTTCCTTCAAACGTGATCGCGAACATATTCAGCTTTGCCAAAAAGGATCTATTCGACCTTGCCGACAACGATGCGGCACAGCGACCGGTCAAGGTAGCGTTTTAAGCATGGCCTACGACATTTTAATCACATCGGGAACCATTCTTGATGGAACCGGACGCGAGCCCGAGGTGGGGGATGTTGGCATCAAAGACGGCACAATCGCGGCAATCGGGAAACTCGGGGGGTCGGATGCGGCACTCAACATCAACGCGCTTGATAAATTCGTGACTCCGGGATTCGTTGACGTGACCAACCATTCAGATACGCACCTGACCCTTTTCAAATATCCCGGTTTTGATTCGTTTATCTCGCAGGGCGTGACTACGGCGCTTGGAGGAAACTGCGGCGGCTCTTTGGCGCCCTTGGCATCGCATGAGGCGTTGCAGGCAATCCGCAAATGGGCGGATCCGTCCCAGATCAACGTGAACTGGACTACGTTTGAAGAATTTCTCCGGCAGATTCATGATTTTCATCTGGCGGTAAATTTTGGAAGTTCAGTCGGCTATGGCACGCTGCGCCGGGGTCTGATTGACGATGAAATCCGCCCGCTCACCTATGACGAACGTGAAAAGATGCGTTATCTGATCACCGAAAGTATGCGGCAGGGAAGTTTTGGTCTGTCTCTAGGCCTTTCCTACGGCCATGAGCGCATCTCCACCACGGAAGAAATCATAGACATTGCAAAGATTTTGCACGGATCGGACGCCGTTTTAAAAATACACCTTCGGAGCGAAGGCGTGGGACTTTTGGGAGGCGTGAACGAGGTGATACGGATTGCGCGAGAAACCGGCGTTTCCGTCGAGATCAGCCACCTGAAAGCGATCGGGCGAAAGTCGTGGCACTCTTTCAAAACCGCGCTGGAACTGATCACCCGCGCCAACGAGTCCGGGGCTGACATTAATTTTGACGTCTCGCCGTACGCGACCACCGGATCCCTCCTCTATACCCTCCTGCCGTCATGGTCGCGCGCCGGCGGCATGGCAGCATTGTTCAAAAATATAGACGATCCGAACATGCGGCAAAAAATGGTCGAGGAGCTCAAAAGCTACACGCTCCATTATGACCGCGTGCGTATTACTTCGGCGAAAATCAAAACTATTGTCGGGAAAACCATTGCCGAACTCGCGCGTGAGGCAGGCGTATCTCCGGAGGAGACCCTGATCAACACGGCGCGCGCCACCGAAGGCCGCGCCTCGATCATCGGGCACACCATCTCGCCCAAAAACGTAACCGCCGCCATCATGGATTCCCATGCGCTTGTCGCGTCGGACGGGCAGACCTCGTCCATAGACGAACGCGAGAGCGGAGATCTGGAACACCCCCGTTCGTTCGGCGCATTCCCGCACTTCTGGCACCGGTTCGTGACTGATTCGCAAAAATTAAAGCCCGAAATCGCGATCCAGAAAATCACGTCCGGTCCGGCCAAAAAATTCGGCATTGACAAACGTGGCATGCTGAAAGCCGGAAACCATGCCGACATCGTCGTCTTCGATCCCCAAGCATTCAGAGACCAGTCCACCTACCGTGACCCATTTGCCTACTCCACCGGCCTCGATGCCGTCATCGTCAACGGCAAACTGGCACTGCGCGATGGCACCCTGACTGGCGAGCGAGCGGGACAGGTCTTGCGGAGGAAATAAAATAAATCAACATTTCGTCCACGATCGTGTACCATTTGTTGATTTAAATTTTAGTGACAGTTCCCAGAATTTTTAAAGGCGGGCCCGAAACGGCACCCGCCTTTGTCTTACGTCAACGACGCTCGCAACTCCATAAGGAGTTTGCCGAGCATATTTTGGCCGCTACCTTGGCGGCCACTCCCCCAATAGGGATCGTGAGGGTTTGCTTCAATCAAAGCCGCATCGCCCGTTGCGAGCAATGCTTCCCGCAATTCTTCATGCCCCGTGAATTTTGCGATAAGGGCATTGATCATAATAGGAACTCTTCTGCTATCCCAATCCCGCAAGATTGGGAGATGGCGAGTTCCGCCAAGCCGCTTGGCATCATCAGGCGTTCGCGCTTCCCTTACCCGTTGCTGGTAGGCTGGGTAGTCAGGAAACTTTGCCGCCTGAAAATAATGCTCGACCGTAGGCCAGACCTTGCCATCAATCTCGATAGGAGACGGGTAAAAGTTGGAGAGAAATCCGTTCCGCTCGTAGAATCTAAAAAATCTGATCTCTGCTGGCATCGCTGCCTCCTCTCTGAATTTAGGGGGTACTAAAGTACCCAATAAATATCATATAATACTTATTTTGTCAAGATTTCTTTGGCACAGAAAATAACTTATACTTTCCGCATGGCAAGGCATAAGTCGGATAGAAATTACAAAATAGATTTTAAAAATAAGCGCGTGCTCGTGATGGGCCTCGGGCTGCACGGCGGGGGAGTGGGAGCCGTACGGTTTTTGGCCAAACAAGGGGCGCTGGTTACGGTTACGGATTTGCGCACTAAAAAAGTTTTGCAGCCCTCGCTTGAGAAGTTGAAAGACCTGCAAGGCATTGCTTACGTGCTTGGCAAGCATCGGGAGAACGATGTCCTGAAATCAGATCTGATCGTGAAAAATCCCGGGGTGCCGCCCACTTCTCCATACTTGGCGCTGGCGAGAAAACACAAAATTCCGGTGACCACGGACATGGGGATTTTTTTTCGGGAGTGTCCTGGTACGATCATCGGGATTACGGGCACGAGGGGGAAATCGACTACGGCGTGGCTGATAGGGAAGTTTTTACAGACAAAATACAGGCGAGTTTTTCTCGGAGGGAATATTCGAAAGTCTGTACTTGAATTTCTTCCAGAATTAAAGCTGAACGATCTGATAGTACTTGAACTCTCCAGTTTTCAACTGCAGGACTTGTCTCTTGACCGGGTAAGTCCTCCCGTAGCGGTACTTACCAATTTCATGCGCGATCATCTGAACTGGCATCGCAGCATGGCTGAGTATCGTGCAGCAAAAAGCGTTATTTTCAAATTCCAGAAACCAGAGGACTATCTTTTTGCAAATTTCGATGACCCTCAAGTTCGCGCCATGATACGAAAGGCCCACTCACATGTTGTATTGCCGCGTCTCGCCCCGCAGTATACGCTGGTGGTGGACGAGCATCTTGGCGCGCACTACCGCTCGTCCGTCGGCCTTGCCATCGCAGTTGCCCGGCACTTTCGGGTCAAACCGGATAATATACTGGCCGTATTGAAAAAATTCCGCGGGCTTGAAGGACGCCAGGAACGGCTTCCGTCGGTACAAGGAGCGCATGTGATCAACGACACCACTGCCACGATTCCGGACGCGGCGATCGCGGCACTGATGCGCGTACATGCGCAAAAAAAACCGAACGAGCGCATCATTTTGATCGCGGGGGGCAGCGATAAGAAGCTCATCTTCGACGATTTTGCAAAAGTGATTCTCCGATATGCCGATGAGCTTGTTCTGTTGCCCGGCAATGCCACCGAAAAAATAAAAAAAAACCTGCAAAAAATGCAGACCAAAAATAAAGAGAAAAACGCGCTCCCAGTACATGACGCGAAAACAATGCATGATGCCTGTACAAAGGCCCTCAATCTTGCCCGGAAAGGGGATTGGATATTGCTAAGCCCGGGCGCCACCAGCTTCGGACTGTTCATGAACGAATTTGATCGCGGAGATCAATTTGTGAAGGAAATAAAGAACCTATCAAAATAAGCTGTGCTTATCTCGAGCAACCCAATCACTTTTTTTGCGACTTTTAAACGAAGTTTAACTTAAGCAAAAAAGTGATTGGGTTGCGGAAACTACGGAATGCCTCACCGACTCGATAGACCCATGCTCTTTCTCACGCTTGCGATCTTGGTCGCGGGGCTTTTGATTCTGGCTTCGGCGTCCATGGTGATGTCGCAAAAGAATTTTGGGAATATCTACTTCTACACGCTGCGGCAATTTTTGTATGGAGGAATTCTTGGAGGAATAGCGCTTGCGCTCACCCAATGGATGCCGTACCGGATATGGAAACGGCTGGCGCTGCCGCTCATGATACTCTCGTTTCTGCTCTCAGCGCTTCTTTTCATCCCCCATTTCAGCTATGTTGCCGGCGGTGCGCGCCGGTGGCTGCAAGCGGGAGGATTCAGTTTTCAGCCGTCCGAAGTGCTCAAGTTTTCGTTTCTCGTATATCTGGCAAGCTGGCTTGATGCGCGGAGAAAAGAGATCAAGAGCGTGTCGTACGGCATGATCCCGTTCTCGCTCATGCTCGCGATCATCGGGATTTTTCTGGTCATGCAGCCGGACATCGGCACGCTCGGCGTGGTTGTGGCCACCGCGGGGATCATGTATTTTTTAGGCGGCGGGAAGGTCTCGCAAATCGGCATGCTCATAGTTCTTGGACTGGTTATGCTCTATCTGGTCGTTCAAATTGCTCCGTACCGCCTGCAGCGCATTCTTGTTTTTCTCGATCCGCAGACCGATCCGAAAGGAATCGGGTACCAGATCAATCAGGCGTTTATCGGCATCGGCTCGGGAGGATTCTGGGGCCTTGGGTTCGGGAAAAGTTTGCAGAAATACTCGTATCTGCCCGAACCAATGGGGGATTCCATTTTCGCGATTTTCGCGGAAGAGACGGGACTGGTCGGCGTGTGCCTGTTGCTGGGGCTTTTTGCGACGTTTTTTTGGCGCGGCATCTTCATCGCCAGACGCGCGCCTGACGTATTCGGCAAACTGCTTGGGGCAGGAATCTCGGTCGGCATCATGGCGCAGGTATTTATCAACATGGCCGCGATCTCCGGCCTACTTCCGCTTACCGGCATACCCCTTCCTATGGTAAGCTACGGGGGAACGTCGCTGGTCATAACTTTGGCGAGCATCGGCGTACTATTAAACATATCAAAGTATACCTAAACCATGCGTATTCTATTCACCGGCGGCGGAAGCGGAGGACACGTATTTCCCATCATCGCGACCATCCGCGAATTAAAACGGATTGCCGAAGAAGAGCGGATTCTCGATCTTGAGCTTTTTTACATGGGGCCGCAAGATTTTGGCCAGGAGCAGTTGGCTGCCGAAGAAGTCATCATCGTCCCGATCATGAGCGGCAAGATGCGGCGGTATGCCTCATTCCAAAATGTCACGGACTTTTTTAGAACCATCGGCGGCGTTTTTCAGGCGATCTGGAACGTGTTCCTTATCACGCCGGACGTCGTATTTTCAAAAGGGGGATACGGCGCGTTTCCCGCGGTCGTTGCCGCTGCGGTGCTGCACATTCCGTTGATCATCCACGAATCCGATGCGGTGCCGGGCAGGGTGAATAAATTCGCCGGCCGTTTCGCGAAGCGCATCGGGATCGCGTTTCCCGGCGCAGCCCCATTTTTCTCCGAGAAAAAAGTGGCGCTTGTCGGCATTCCCATCAGAAAGCGGATCCTTGGCGGCAATCGCGATATCGCGCGGGAAAATCTGGCGATACTCTCGGATCTGCCGGTCATCGGCATCATCGGCGGCTCACAAGGCGCTGCGCGCCTCAACGATGCGGCGCTTGGCATCCTTAAAGAGCTGACCGAACGCTACGAGATCATCCACCAGACCGGCGAGAAAAATTTTCAGGATGTCATGCAGGAAGCATCCGTCATCCTTGAATTTGGCCACAAAGAGCGCTATCATGCGTTCGGGTTTCTCGATGAGCCGGGCTTGCGCGATTTCTACGTCGTGTCCGATCTCATCATCTCCCGCGGCAGCTCTTCGCTCTTCGAGATCGCCGCGTGGGGCAAGCCCTCGATCCTGATCCCGATCCGCAATTCCGCGCAGGATCACCAGCGTAAAAACGCCTACGAGTACGCCGCGGCAGGCGCCTGCATCGTGATCGAGGAGCCGAATCTCTCCCCGCACGTCCTGTTCGCCGAAATTAAAAAAGTCCTGGACAATCCAGAACTCTTACAGAAAATGCGAGCCGCCGCCCAGAAATTCTCCCGCATCGATGCAGCAGAACTCATCGCGAGAGAGATTTTGAAGATGGGGTTGCATCAGAAATAATATGTCAGCTCCGCGCGTAAGAATAGCACCAAGCCCAACCGGAAATCTTCATGTCGGCACCGCGCGCGCCGCGCTTTTTAATTATCTATTTGCAAAGCATTACAACGGCACTTTCATTTTGCGGATAGAGGATACTGATGTGAGGCGTTCGGACAAGAAATACGAGCAGAATATTTTTAAAGGATTGCGGTGGCTCGGCATTGACCCGGACGAGGGACCGGAGCAGGGCGGGCCGTACGGGCCGTACCGGCAGAGCGAGCGCGCGGCAACCTATGGGAAATACATTCGTCAACTACTTGAGGCAGGTAAAGCATTTTATTGTTTTCATACAAAAGAAGAACTGGAAAGCGAGAAAAAGGAACAAATGCAAAATAAATTACCTGCACGTCATGTTTGTGAGCATAAGGCATTCTCGCGCGAGGAAATAGAACAAAAAAAAGTATCCGGTCGTGAATCTATAATTAGATTTGATGTTTCAACATATCAGGATCCGGGACCTCATAATCCGCAAATTACATTCCAAGATATCATTCGTGACCAAGTTCATTTTTTCACCCGTCTTTTGGGAGATTTTTCCATTGCTAAATCACTGGATGTTCCACTTTATAATTTTGCTGTGGTGATTGATGATTATGAGATGAAAATTACTCATGTTATTCGTGGTGAGGATCATATTCCCAATACTCCAAAACAACTGCTCATCGCATGGGCATTGGGGTGGACACAAAAAAGTACAGACGGTGTAGGCGACTTGCAAGCGCCTTGGACATATGCCCATTTGCCCCTTATCTTGGGTCCCGACCGATCTAAACTCTCCAAAAGGCATGGCGCGACATCTGTAGATGAGTATAGAAGTCAGGGATATTTGCCGGAAGCACTCTTTAATTTTATGGCGCTTTTAGGATGGAGTCCCGGAGATGATAGGGAGATTCTTCCTAAAAAAGATTTAATTGAAGCATTTTCGCTCATGCATATGCAGCACTCAGGAGCTATTTTTGATACTACCAAATTGGACTGGATGAATAGTGAATATATCAAGAAACTTACAACCAAACAATTTTTTAATGATAGTGGCGGTTTTTTCCCACCCGAACACACAGATTACGATGAACGATATAATCTTAGTGTCTCTGCCGTAGAACAACCACGTCTTAAAAAGCTCTCTGATATAGGGGAGCGCACAGGATATTTCTATAGACAACCAGAGTACGAGAGAGAACTACTTCGCTGGAAAAACACGAGCGATGCGGAAATTCTTAATTCGCTCCGGCGCAGCGAGGACATCCTCGCCAAGCTTGATTCCAGCAGTTCGAAAGAAGCCATTGAAAAAGCTTTTCTCGACGAGATCGGCGAGCGCGACAAGGGGCCGCTCCTCTGGCCTTTGCGCGTCGCTCTCTCGGGCAAAAAAGCGTCGCCCGGCCCGTTCGAAATCATGGCGATACTTGGCATCGACGAATCCCGCAATCGCATTAATGCCGCCCAAAAACTTATATGACCTCCGGTATGCGCAGATTTATTTTTTTATGTTCCGGAGCGATTATTGCGGTCGCTTTTTTTGTTACGGTTTTTCCCGCTCGTGCGCTCACGATCCATGAGTTGCAGAAGGGGATTGACCAGAAGAACGCCGAAATCCAGAAATTGCAGGAAGCGAAAAAGAAATACCAGGCCGTGCTCCAGAAAAACCGGCAGCGGAGCAGTACGCTCAAGCAGGAGATCGCCAACATAGACACTTCGATCCAGGCGCTCTCGAGCAGCATCACCCTGACCGAACGGCAGATCGAGCGAGCGCGGCTCCAGATACGGCAGCTTGGCATTGAGATCTCCCAAAAAGACGCGTCGATGCACAACATAAAAGGCGGCCTTGCGAATGTCATGAACACGTTTGCGCAGCATGAACAAGAACCCCTTGTCTACGTCTTGCTCAAAGGTGATCCGCTCTCGCAGCTGTTTAAAAATCTAAACGACGCCGCCCTGCTTGAAAAAAATATGCTCGCCTCCATCGGCGATCTCCGCCAGCTGCGCAACGAGCGCGCAGCCGAGAAATCTCAAAGTGAGGAGAAGAAGGCCGAATTGCAGAATCTTGAAAGTAATCTGGCCACGCAGAAGCAAGGACAGGTTGTCGCGAAAAACGACCGCAGCGATCTGCTCGCGATCACGAAAAACGAAGAGAAAAAGTATCAATCATTGATCAAAGAACAAGAACAAAAAGAAGTCCAGCTCGAAAAAGAAATTGCCGATTACGAGCGTCAGATCAAAGTTACGCTTAATGCCTCCCTGCTGCCTACGCGCGGGCACGGAGTTCTCGCATATCCACTTCCGAATGTGGTGTCGGCATCCTGCGGTTCAAACATAATCGCCGATGAAAATTGCATTACCCAGTACTTCGGATACACCCCGTTTGCCGCAAGCGGAGCATATAGCGGCAAGGGGCATAACGGGGTTGATTTCCGTGCGTCGGTCGGCACGCCGGTGCTTGCCGCAGGCAGCGGTGTCGTAGTGGCGACCGGAGACACCGATGCCCAGTGCCCCCGCGCGTCCTACGGCAAATGGATTCTGGTGCGGCACAACAATAATCTCTCGACCATTTACGGCCATCTTTCGGAAATATACATTTCAACCGGCCAGACCGTAAACTCCGGCCAGCGCATGGCTCTTTCCGGCCGCACCGGCTACGCCACCGGCCCGCACCTCCACCTGACCGTAGCCCTCACCCAAGCCGTACAAGTCACTTCATTCCCCGCCAATACGTGCGGCAAACGCCGCGACATCACCCTCCCGGTGATCGGCAGCGACCCGGTATCCGGCATCTCCGGCTACCTGAATCCGTTGAATTATTTGTAGACCGAAAAGTTTATTTCTTAAGGGGGTGAAATTGCTTGTGGGTCTTCTCAGCATAGGTGTCCGAAGCATGCACATAGCGCGTCGTGGTCTGGAGGGATTCGTGGCCGAGCAGGATTTGAATCGCGGCAGGATTGGCGCCTTGTTCGGCAAGATAAGTTGCGAATCCGTGGCGGAGGGAATGCGGTGAAGTTGGCACATTGATACCAAGATGTTCACGATACTGCTTCATTTTCATCTGGACATAGTTGGGAGAGATGCGACTTGTTGTTTTCTTTACGTTGCGGCCACGATAGGGGATAAAGAGGGCCGGATGCTTATCTGTCCGAATGGCAAGATAGGACTTGATATGTTCGTATGCCCGATCAGTCAAATAAACGAATCGTTCTTTTTTACCCTTGCCACGAATAAAAATTCTTCCGGTCTTGTCAATCTGGTTGCGATTGAGCGATACGAGTTCCGAAATCCGCATACCTGTTGAAAAAAGCGTTTCCAGCATGGCGCGATTACGAAGCTTCAGCTCTTTTGTTTTTTCAAACTGGGTAGGGGATTCAATAAGTTCAATCAAGGCATCGAGTTCCGCAACTCGCGGGTGCGGGTGCGGCATTTTAACAAGTTTGATTGCATCAGGACCAATAGGTATACTATAGTCCATATCTCCGAGATAACTTAGGTATCGACGAAGTGTTGAAAGCATTCTATTTACGGACCCGGCAGACAATTGTCGTGTTTCTTTTTTTAGTTTTGGCGTCTTTCGATCCCGGGAAGCCAGAAAAGCTTTATACATTTCAATTGTTCTCTTTGAAATTTTATCAAAAGGAATTTTTACATCGTTCTGTAAAAACAGATCAAATATAATCAAGTCCTGTTCATAGTTATAAATTGTTTCAAGCGAATAATTATTCGCCTTTAAACTTAACAGAAAATCGTCTTGTTGAGGAAGCATAGGGTTTTATTTATTTTAAAAATCAGCCATAGAGATATTATACTCAATTCATTACAATAAGTAAAGGCGAAGTTACCTACACTCACCTATTCTTGATCTACTCCCAAACAATAACGCTGTATTAGATTCGTCAAAACCCAATATTCCTGATGATCCATCGTTTTTTCGGCAGCCCGCAGTTCGGCTATAATTTTTTTCCTGGCTTGCTCAACCTCTTCAGACCAGACAAGCAGTTTATCATCAGTTTCCATCACCCGTCCGTCCTCCTTTCTTTCTTTAAAGACCTATAGTATACTTCTTATACCATGCGCACGTCGTATTCGGCAATACAGACCTATCTCCAGTGCCCGCAGCGGTATGAGTTTCAGGAGATCGGGAAGATCAGGGTTCCCAAGTCGCGGGAGGCGATTTTTGGGACTTTGGTGCATTCAACGCTGCACTTCATGTTTCAGCGCGATCCCCTGTTTCCGACGCTCGACGAAGTGGTGGGGTATTTCCAGGCGCATTGGCCGGCGCTGGAGACGTTCAATAAAGACGCGGCGCACGATGTGCTGAAACAACCGTGGGCGGAAGAGGATGAGAAGATATATTTCGAGCAGGGCGTAAAAATGCTCAAGCGGTTTTATGAAAAAAACGCGCCGTGGAATTTTCACATCGTCGATCTTGAATCGCGGTTTGAGCTCACGCTCACCGATGAGAAAACAAGCGAGACGCACGTGCTGGCAGGCATTATCGACCGGATAGACAAGCTGGATGACGGGACATATGAGATCATTGACTATAAAACCGGCAGGCGTATGCCGTCGCAGGATTCGCTCAACCAGGATCTGCAGCTTTCCCTTTATTCGGCTGGGCTTCAAAAGCGATGGCCGCAGTTGAAGACCGAAGACATAAAGTTGAGCTTATATTTTTTGCGGCACGAGGAGAAGTTGAGCACGGTAACGAATCCGGATACCACGGAAAAGACAAAGCAACATATCTTAAGAACCATTGCGGAAATCCAAGAACGGCTCAAAGCCGGCAAGAACTTTGAGCCGATCCCAAGCGCCTTGTGCAACTGGTGCGGATATAGGCCCATGTGCCCGGCGTGGCGGCATTTGTATAAAAAAGAGGCGGATCCGCGGCTCGCGGCTGACGAAGCCGACGCGGCGATTGAAAAATATTTCGAGCTGAAAAAAACGGAAAAACAGCTTGAACAGGAGATCAAGATACTGCAGGATCAGATCAAAGCGTACATGGAACTGGAAAAACTCACGCGGGTATTCGGCAAAGACGGTACGGTTTCCAAGAAACTCATCCAGCGTTATGCGTATGATCTTGAAAAAATAAAAGCGCTGCTCTCCCCTCTCAACAAGTGGGAATTGATCCTGAAAGCGGACGAGACGAAACTCAAGCAGATCCTGAAAGAAGTTCCCGAAGACATTCGCAATGCGATCATGGAGACCCGTCACGTCGTGCGCGAATACATGGCATTGAGCGTCTCGACAAAGCCTGTCATAAACCCGGACAATTCTTAGCCGGACGATATCCTTGGGCTTTTGCGTCTTCTTTGGTTTTGAACCACACCTTGTTTTCTTCGCGGATGCGCGAAACGCCGGAGCACCAAACGGCATAGTAGACGGAACCTGATTTTGACGCCACGAATGAGCCGTTTTTCAAAGCAACTGCGGTGGGGGTAGTCGAACTAACCGTTCGTTCCTCGGAAGACGCCGGGTCTTCAAGGCGGATCGGCTCTTTTTGAGGAAGCGAGACAGAAAGCCGGCCCAGCCCGAAACTTGCCATACCGATCAGGAATATGATTGCGGCGGTGAAGAGGTCGGTCTTGTTTTCCGAAACCCACTCTTTGACTTTTTCTGCGGAATGAGATAGCATAGATTTATATGGCACATACCAAATCAGCGGGATCTACAAAATACGGCAGGGATTCGCAGCCCAAATATCTGGGAGTAAAGAAGTTTGACGGTGAGCGGGTCAAATGCGGTCAGATTCTCATCCGTCAGCGGGGCGGCAAGTTTCTTGCGGGAGCGGGGGTCGGACACGGCAAGGACGATTCTCTCTTTGCGTTGCGCGAAGGTATGGTAAAATTCATGACCAAGCGGAAGACGCGGTTTGACCGCACGTATAGATATGCAAAAGTGGTCAATGTGAAGTAGCGGCTCTCACGAATTCCCGGAACAACGGATGTGGGTCAAGCGGACGGGACTTGAACTCCGGATGGAATTGCACACCCACGAAAAATGGGTGGTTTTTTAGTTCGATTATTTCGACGAGATCTCGCTCCGGATTCACGCCCGCAATCGTGAGTCCAGCCGACTCGAGCAATTTTCGGTAGTCGTTATTCACTTCATAGCGGTGGCGATGGCGCTCGCTGATGCGCGTTGTCCCGTACGCTTTTCTGCTGATCGTGCCGGGCCGGAGTTCACACGGATAGGCGCCAAGACGCATTGAGGCGCCCATCTTTTTCTTCTTGATATTGGTAAGCTGTTCCGGCATGACGTCAATGACCGGATAAGGCGTCTTTGGGTTGACCTCAGTCGTGTTGGCGCCTTTCATTTTGCACACATTGCGCGCAAACTCGATCACCGCCATCTGCAGTCCGTAGCAAAGGCCGAGATATGGGATATTATGCTTGCGCACGTACTCGACCGCGAGAATCTTTCCCTCCACTCCCCTGCTCCCGAATCCGCCAGGTACGATAATGCCGCCGAACGAAGAAAGTCGGCGAAGTTTTTTGGGGTCTTTCTCGTATTCTTCCGCATCCAGCCACGAGATATGCGGCTGAAACCCCAGATGCCAGGCCGCATGCTTGATGGCTTCGATCACGGAGAGGTACGAATCGGAAAGTGTAAAATCGCCGGTATTGAAATATTTGCCGACGATGCCGATAGACACGGTTTTTTTAAGCGACTTGATTTTTCGCGCAAGACGAACCCACTCTCCGAGCCGATCGGCTTTTGGTTTCAGCCCGAATTTGTTTAAAATTTTCAGATCAAGCTTGTCTTTGGCGAAGTTTACGGGAATGTCATAGATTGAATCCACATCGGGCGCGGCAATGGCATCTTCCGGCTCGATGTTGCAAAAGAGTGCCAGCTTTTCACGCCGCTTGGCGTCAATGGGCTGTTCCGATCTGCATAGGATAAAATCGGCCTGGATCCCGGTCGCGTTGAGCGTGCGGGCGGCATACTGCGTCGGCTTGGTCTTCATCTCTCCCACTTTTCCCGGAATCGGAAGGTAGCTTACCAATACAAACAACACGCCGATTTTATGGCGCGACTTCATCATGCGAGCCGCCTCGAGAAAAAGCACGTTCTGATACTCTCCTACGGTGCCGCCGATCTCGATCACGACAAAATCGCTCTTGTCTTTTTTTGCCACACTCTCAATACGCCTGATGATTTCATTGGGAATATCCGGCACCACCTCCACATCTTCGCCATCGTACTCCAGATTGCGCTCGCGGCGGATAACTTCCGCATAGACCTGCCCGGTGGTCAGATAATGGGCTGCGGTAGAGATCTGATCGGTAAAGCGCTCATAATTGCCCATATCCTGATCTGCCTCAATGCCGTCTTCCCCGACAAACACCTCGCCATGCTCTGTTGGCCGTATGGTGCCGGCATCGATATTCACGTACATGTCGCATTTCACCAGCGAGACCCTATACCCCCGCGCCTGCAGAATTTTTCCAATGGACGCGGTCGCGACTCCCTTGCCAACGCTCGACATCACCCCTCCGCACACAAAGATATATCGTGGTGTAGCCATATAAATTTTATCCTCCGAATCCTTGGCGAAGGAGGACTTCTTCAATCGGCTGAATATCGACTGTTATCGTGCCTTCGACGCCCTGTGGAAACCGCACCGGCACTTCTTTCACTCCGGTTGATTTCAATGGCTCATCAAGACGGAGCCACTCTTTCTCAAGCTCGATATGATGTTGGGTTTTCAGCTGCTCGACGATCTTTGCGGCATTGACGGAACCGAACGCTTTCCCTCTCTCGCCGATCTTAATCCTAATTAAAACCTGAAGCCCTTGCAACTTTTCTGCAAGTTTCTGATACTGCTTCTGCGCGGCGGATTTTCGTTTCTCATCATGCTCTTTCTTGGTCGCAAGAGAACGTTGTGCCTGTTCGGTCGCCGGCACGGCCAGTTTTCGCGGAAAAAGAAAATTACGCGCAAAGCCGCCGCTCACCTCTTTGATTTCGTTCTTTTTTCCTACATGCGGCACGTCTTGCAAGAGGATGATTTTCATATGCGGCCGTGTGTGTTTACATTTTCCCCAACACCTCGATCGCCTTGTCCATAACCGGGTCTTTCTTGGGATCGTCTCCCTGCTGCACAGCAATATCCGGCTCAAGGCCCTTGCCGTTGATCTCCGTTCCTTTGGGCGTCAGCCACTTGGCGATCGTGACTTTGAGCGAGGACTTCTGCGCAAGATCAAGCACTTCCTGCACCGAGCCCTTGCCAAATGTTTTTGCCCCGATAAGTTTTATACCGTTCAGATCGCGCAATGCTCCGGACACAATCTCTGATGCGGACGCGGATCCCTCGTTCACGAGCACCACCGTCGGCACGCCTTTGAGCAGGCCATATCCCTGTGAACGGTGCACTTCTTCGGTGCCGTTGGCAAAACGTTCCCGAACGATCACATCGCCGGAATTTGAAAACCAACTTGCAATGTCAACCGAAACCGAGAGATATCCTCCAGGATTATTGCGCAGATCAAAGATGAGCTTCTTTGATCCGCTTGCAAAAAACTCCTGCACCGCTTTTTTAAACTCGTATCCGGCATTTTCCGAAAACTGGTTGAGTTTGATCACAAAGACCCCATCAGATTTTTTCTCGGCTGAGATCGTCTGTACCTCTATGGTATCGCGCGTAATCGTAAACTCCCGCGCTTTATCAAAACCATCGCGAAAAACCAGGAGCCGTACCTTGGTTCCTTTTTTCCCGCGAATCAACCGCACCGCCTCATCAAGCTGTACATCTGCGGTGGCCTGATCATCGATCTTGAAAATCTTATCTCCTGCTTTGAGACCGGCTCTTTCAGCCGGGCTGTTTTTCAATGGGGCAATGATCGTGAGAATACTTTTTCGCAATCCAATCTCGGCGCCGATGCCGTCAAACTCACCCTTGACATCTTCCGCAAATTGTTTTGTTTCAGCGGGCGGGAAAAATTCAGTATAAGGATCCTTAAGCGAACCAACCATCCCCTGAATCGCACCGTATACGAGCTTCTCACGGTTAATCTTGCCCTTGTCCACGTATGTATCCTCCAGACGCGACCACACATCCCAAAAGAGATTAAAATCAACATTCGCAAACTGCTCCGGAGGCCGTTGTCCCATAACGCCAAGCACTTTTTCAACTGCGGGCCGATGTTCATACCCGTACCATGCCCCGACAAAAAAGCTGATCCCCAAGAGGACCAATGAAATGGCAATAATAAAAATCCGCGAGCCGTGTTTAGGTGTTTGAGAAAGCATAAAGCGTCATTTCAACTGCTCTCCAGTATGGCAAAGTATTGGCAATGAGTCAATTGGTTTCCGCTTGAAATCATTTTTCTACTTTGATTCAATCGTTTGCATCAAGAAGTTGTCTCGCCCATTGATTTGCGCGCTCTCGTATTGTTTCAATAAGTGAACTTTTCTCGCGGCCATATGCCAGGTAGTTATCCGCATGTCTTATAAATAATTCTTTCTTGGTCGCTCCGTAGAGATCTCGGTCTTCTTGGTGCGTACTCGGGTAATCTCGAAAATTTATTGTTGCTGCTATTTCAGGATGTCCTTGGGGCAAAATATGTATACTCGCCAATCGCACTCCCTGCTCAGTGTCTTCAGTGAAATATTCTTCTCCAATGGCGGCATAATCACCTCGCGGTTCAAAACCCGAAGCCCGCATCTCATCGTATTTACTTCTTATAGTGTCGAGATTTTCAACCACGATAAGAATATCTATCTGTGGCTTCGCGATCATGCCAAGAATAGCTGTACTACCAACGTGTTGGATATCCACAATATCATCCCCGAGTATCTCTTTCAATTTTTCTCTGCGCTTTTCAAATTCTTTGATCCAGTTCGCATCATACTCTACAACCTCAAACGGACGGTTGGGTTTCGCATTCATGTTGTTCGCTGATTCCGCTGACATATGATTTTCAGTTCTTTATTCTATTTCCCCAACAGCTTTAAGAATTCTTTTGTCGAGATGCCGGCTTGGTTTAGAATTTTAAGGGTCATACCGCGGGAAAAATCTTTTGCATGCATGGCAATAGTTGTGCTTTTTCCAGTAACCGGTCGGGTGACCCTGATATGGCTTCCCTTCTGCCGGATAATTTTAAATCCTGCTTTGAGCAGGACTGACAGGAGTTCGCTCGGAGTTACTATGGGGATGATACTCATACTTTTACCAGTATCTTTTGAGATTTATTGGAACGTGAGGTCGGCTTTACAGCTGATCTCTTTTGCACGAGCGACTCAATACATAATTCAATGGCTTCTCGCACCATTTCTTTTGCATGAGCCAGATTCTTACCCCATGTAATGACTCCGGGGAGCGCAGGAGCGGCAACAACATACCCGCGCCGTTCATCGGGTTCAATCGCAACTAAATGGCTCCCATACTCGGTTGCTATATATAAAGATTTCTTCATGTCCCTATCTTATTGGTTTTTCGTATAGATGTCAAAAATTTACTTCGCTACTACTTTGACCGACTGCATGGTTAACGGTTTTTGTGGCCGGTCTTGGGTGCCGGTCTGAACTTTGCCGATGGTGTCCACCACGTCCTGCCCCTTTACCACGCGACCGAAAATCGTGTAATTGTTGGGAAGCGGGTAATCGGCAAGCATGATGAAAAACTGGCTGCCGTTGGTGTTTGGCCCGGCGTTGGCCATGGCAACCACGCCTTTCCTGTATCCGTTCTTATACGATTCGGTGTTCGGATTGAGCTCGTCTTCAAATTGGTATCCGGGTCCGCCCGTACCGTTCCCTTTTGGATCGCCGCCCTGGATCATGAATCCGGAAATGACCCGATGAAACGTGAGCGTATTGTAAAATCCCTTTTGCGCGAGCGAAATAAAATTCTGCACGGTCTTGGGAGCATCCGCGTCGTACGTCTCGAACTGAATTTCCCCGAAACTGGTCTGAATGCTTATGATATGCATAAAATTACGAACTCCTTTAGTTGGTGATTGGCTGCCATTGCTGCCAGTTGCACTTCTCTCCGACGCCGTTTGCTGCTGATCCGGCTGCGCCTGCTGTGGTGACCCTTGGCTCAAGACAGGCGCAAATATGTCCGGCGCCTTCGCCTCCTCCGCGCTCTTGCGCGAGAACATAAACCCGACTATCCCCAGTATCGCGAGAGCCGCGACAACTGCCCACATCGAAGATATTGATCTTTTCATAATCTTTGTAAGATTTTTATGATTCCCTGATCGTCAATAAAATAAGTTTCAATCTGTATATCAGCAAAGCGTTCTTGGATTGCCCCAATAGCTTTTCGGTGTTCACTTTGATGAAAAGCGAATTCTTTCTCGGGATCGCTCTCAAATTTTGCAAATCCTCCGTAGGCGCCGCAATCGTGGTGCGTGAAGAGCATGACTTTTTTGGTATGGTGCAGCTTGACTGACTTCTCAAGTTCGCGGAGCATGAAGTCGCGGTCGCCTTCCTGCTCGGGCGAGGAAAATATTTTCGCGCCGCCGGCAACCGATTCGAGATCAATATGCTTGAGGTTTTGCGCTTTGATAAATTTGTGGAATACGCCCCAGAAACGGTTGTCAAAGCACCGCACCACAAACGCGTCCGCAACATAGTGGTCAAGCGAGGTGGGGTGAGAAAAAATATATTTGTTCATGGATTTGCAAGCACAATCACACTACTCTCCGGACGCACCTCAAGGATGCCTCCGTTGAATGGCAGTACCGTGGTCGTACTGTCGGGAAGCACGTAGTGAATTTGGCCCGGACTCACGGCCGAGACCATAGGAATGTGGTGGTCGAGCACGGTCATCTCGCCGAGCGGCGTGGGAAGGCTCACGCTCGTGGCTTCTCCCTCGAAAATCGTTTCTCGCAATGAGTAGATGGATAGATGCATAATTTCAAATGTCAAAATCCAAAGTTCAAATCAAGCTCAAAATTCCAAAACATTTATTTGACATTTGTCATTTGAACTTTGAATTTCTACGTAACGTCCTCGATCCCTCCTTTCATGTAAAAGGCGGATTCGGGTTTCGTGTCGTGCTTGCCTTCAAGAATTTCCGCGAAGCTTCGGATCGTATCTTCAAGTTTGACGTACTTTCCGGAAATGCCCGTGAATGTCTCACCCACAAAAAATGGCTGGGACATAAAGCGCTGGATCTTGCGGGCGCGGTTCACGATAAGTTTGTCTTCATCGGAAAGCTCTTCCATGCCGAGTATATTGATGATGTCCTGCAGTTCGGCATAGCGCTGCAGCGTACGCTGCACGTCGCGCGCGACCTGGTAATGTTTCTCCCCGACAATGTTCACATCAAGTCCGGACGACGAAGATGCCAAGGGATCCACCGCCGGATAGATGCCAATCTCGGTAAGTGCGCGGGAGAGCACGATAGTTGAATCAAGATGGCTGAAGGTAGTGGCCGGAGCCGGATCCGTAATATCGTCCGCGGGCACGTAGATGGCTTGCACCGAGGTGATGGAACCGTTTGTGGTCGAGGTGATGCGCTCCTGCAATTCGCCCATTTCGGTCGCGAGAGTCGGCTGATAGCCCACAGCCGACGGCATGCGCCCGAGTAGGGCCGACACTTCGCTTCCTGCCTGGGAGAAACGAAAGATATTGTCGATAAAAAGCAGCACATCTTTGCCTTCTTCATCGCGGAAGTATTCGGCCATCGTAAGCGCGGAAAGCGGCACACGCAAGCGCGCTCCGGGTACTTCGTTCATCTGCCCGAATACAAGAGCGGTTTTCTCAAGCACGCCTGACTCCCGCATTTCGCGATAAAGGTCATTGCCCTCGCGGCTCCGTTCCCCTACTCCGGCAAAAATAGACGCGCCGCCGGATTCTTCCGCGACATTGCGGATCAGTTCCATCAAGAGTACGGTCTTACCGACCCCTGCTCCCCCGAACAGCCCTACTTTTCCTCCGCGGATAAACGGCGCCAAAAGATCGATCACTTTGATACCGGTCTCAAACACTTCTGTTTTGGTGGATTGTTTGGTAAACGAGGGGGCTGGTCGGTGGATGGCCCAGCGTTGTTTAAAATTGCTGTCTTCCACGCGATCAATCGGATCACCAAGTACGTTGAAAAGCCGTCCGAGTACTTCTTTGCCTACCGGTACCGAAATTTGCGCGCCCGTATCTGCGACCTCGGCCCCGCGCGTCAGCCCGTCGGTCGAGGACAGCGCGATAGAGCGCACCCGACCGCTGCCCAAATGCCGCGCGGTTTCAAGCGTAATTAAAGCGCCCTCGCTGTTTTTCGTCCGAAGTGCGTTGTAAATCGGGGGAAGTGCCGCGCCTCCGCTTTCGACAGAGAACTCGACATCTACGACCGGTCCGATGATTTGTACAATTTTCCCTTTTGACATATTTTCTTTTAGCCCTCCAGGGCTTCTTTTCCTGCGGTGATTTCCGTCAGCTCCCGTGTAATCCCGGCTTGTCGAACCTTGTTATATACAAGCGTCAGATCGGTAATAATGCCTTTTGCGTTGTCCGAGGCGTTTTTCATGGCGATCATGCGGGCCGAGTGCTCGGACGCGTTCGACTCGAGAATTATATGATGAATGTGCAAACGAATCAATTGGGGCACTAGTGCATCAATTATTTCGTTTGCTGACGGCTCAAACCGGTATTCGTAGTTATAGCGTCCTTTTATGTGGTCATTCTGAGGCGAAGCTGAAGAATCTCGAGATGTGGAATCGGCCGCGTATTTCCCGTGCTGCGGCAAAATTCCCGCCACCACCTCCTCGATGCCCTTCTCCGTGACCGGCAATATTTTTTTCATGGTCGCCTCCTGCAAAAGCGTCGTGCGAAAATTCGTATAGGTCGCATCTACTTCGTCCCACTCGTTGTTGAGAAATCCGGAAATGAGCCTGTCTGAAATAGGCAGTGTTTGAGACAACTCCGTAAAGTCACCAAATTCGGAATAGCTCTCCAGCAGCGGAACGCCTCTTCGCTCAAAATATTCCCGTGCTTTTTTCCCAATCGTAAAAATCGCAGAATCCGGGTGCGCCGCATGCCATTCTTCGGCACGGCGTAGCACGTTCGCGTTAAATGCGCCGGCAAGTCCCTTGTCAGAAGTTACCACGAGCAAAGCAGATTTCTTTACCAGCCGCGATGTAAGCAGGGCGGGGCGTACCGGACTGCGGCGGAGCAGATTGTGCAGCAGCTCGAGCGACGCCACCGCATATGGGCGCGCCCGGATCGCAAACTCCTGCGAGCGCCGCATCTTGGTAGCCGACACCACCTCCATGGCCTTGGTAATTTGCGAGGTGCTCTTCACCGACTTGATCCGCTGTTTGATTGTTTTGATGGAAGGCATACATTTTAATTATCCACAGCCGCTATTGACTAATTTCATGGTTCGAGTATAATGGGGAGTAAAGGGTGGAACCTATAGAACTATAGGTTTGTTGCTTGCGAACAAAAAGGATTCCTTGCAAGAGGGGTCCTTTTTGTTTTATAATGCGTTCGTGGACCTGGGCCTGTAGTTTTATGTAGTAAAATTCCGCCCTTCGCAAGCGGCGTAACGGGTGCAAATCCCGTCAGGTCCACACTAAAGGGTCGCCATCGCAGGCGGCTTTTTAGTTTTTAAATTCTTCAGCAATTCTCTCCAAAAGAAAAATGCAAAGATCGGAAATCCTAACGCGGTGATGAGGCCGGGGTAGTAGCCGCCAGTATGGAGAGGCCGAAAATTGTTTTGAGTTTTTGGGAAATCATATCGATAATTTCTGAAAATCCCCGATTGCGGTTTTCAATTTCTCCTCCACTTCGGCGGTCAGTTCGCCTGACGTTCTTATTTTTTCGAGAATGTCTTGCCCGTGCAGTTTTTCGAGATACGCGATCATGTCCTGGCCGATCTGCTGGACTTTTTCCGGGTCGTATGCGTCAAAGTAACCGCCGGTGCCGGCGTAGATCAGGACCACTTGTTTCTCAAACAGGATCGGGTCGAGTTCGGGCTGCTTGAGGAGTTCGGTGAGTACTTTTCCGCGCACGATGCGCTTGCGCGTTGATTCGTCGAGGTCGGACGCGAATTGGGCGAACGCGGCAAGCTCGCGGAATTGCGCGAGCTCAAGGCGCAGTTTGCCCGCAACTTTTTTCATGGCCTTGGTCTGGGCCGCCGATCCCACGCGCGATACCGAAAGCCCGACGTTGAGCGCCGGGCGCACGCCCTGGTAGAACAATTCCGGTTCAAGATAGATCTGGCCGTCGGTGATCGAGATTACATTGGTCGGGATGTACGCCGAGATGTCGCCAAGCTGGGTTTCGATGATCGGCAGCGCCGTCATAGAGCCGCTGCCGTTTTCTTTATTGAGTTTAGCGGCGCGTTCAAGCAGGCGCGAGTGGAGGTAAAACACGTCTCCCGGATATGCCTCGCGCCCCGGGGGTCGGCGCAACAGAAGCGAGAGCTCGCGGTACGCCCATGCGTGTTTGGAGAGATCGTCATAAACCACGAGTGTGTCTTTCCCCTGATGCATAAAATACTCCGCGATCGCGGCGGCCGTGTACGGAGCAAGATACCAGAGCGACGCCGGGGATGATGCCGGAGCGGACACGATAATCGTATATTCGAGCGCGCCTGCGTCTTTCAGCGTGGCCACGATCTTGGCGATCTTGGATTCTTTCTGCCCGATTGCGGCATAGACGCAGATCGGGGTCCGATGGCGCGTATCGCGCTTCTGGTTGATAATCGTATCAATCGCGATGGATGTCTTGCCCAGCTGCCGGTCGCCGATGATAAGCTCGCGCTGTCCCCTGCCGATCGGGATGATCGCGTCAATGGCCTTGATACCCGTATGGAGCGGAGTATTTACTGATTCGCGCATGGTCACCGAAGGCGCAAGGCGTTCGATTGGATAAAAAACGGGTTTCTCTTTTTCGGATTCTCCCTCGGCAGGAAAAAGAGGGCCGCGCTCATCCTGCGGGTTGCCCAAAGGATCCATCACGCGCCCGATCATCTCATCTCCCACCCGCACCGAAAGCACGCGGCCGAGCGGCTTGATCGCGTCCCCTTCTTTCACTTTCAAATAATCGCCAAGCAAGATCGCGCCAACCATGTCTTCTTCCAGGTTGAACGCAATGCCGATCACCGGTCCATCGCTTGTTGCGAATTCAAGCATTTCTTGAGAAGCAACGCCCGAGAGCCCGGACACTTTTGCAATGCCGTCTCCCACTTCCAAAACATGCCCGACTTTTTCAAGCTTGATCTCCCGCTTGTAATTCTCGATTTCCGATTTCAGTAGTTCGACAATATTGTTTTGCATAATAGGATTTACTCTTTACTCCTTTGTCATTCCCGACTTGATCGGGAATCCAGAAAGTCCCCATTGGTTTACTACTAGATTCCCGCCTTCGCCTGCCTGCCGGTAGGCATGGCGGGAATGACAGACCGCCTCTCATTTTTGGAAAATTCTCTCCAATTGACGTTTGGCCGAAGCGTCAATGAGCAATTCGCCATCCACTAAAATTTTAACGCCTGCGAGCAGGTCGGGACGCGTTTTTTCTTCGATAAGAACCTCTTTCCCCAGAATCTGACCGATCTCTTTTTTCAGTTGTTCGCTCACCGGGGCCGCGGATTCGATCTTGACCTTCCGCACGCCATTTTCCCGCAACACGATCTTCTCGTACGCCGCCACCACAGAATCGCTTTTCCCGCTCATGCGATGGCGCGCGAGCAGTGCCGCAAACCGGCGCATGATCTGTTTTTGCTTGGACGCGGGCGCATCTTTGAGGGCCGCGTGGAGCGCTTCGGCATATTGTGCAATGCGGTATTTCATTATGACGAAACAGTTTTTAACTCCGCAAGCGCGTCGCGGATCAATTCCCGGTCGCGTTCCTCATGCGGGATTTTGCCGAGAACCTTCACAAGACCGCTACAGATCAATTCCTGCGCAACCGCGTACACTTCATCGCCCATGATCGCCTTCTCCTGCGCGATGATGCGTTTGGCGTCATGCACTATTTGCTCGCTTTTTTTGGCGGCCTCCGCGATTATTTCTTCCTGCCGTTTCTTGCCGACCTGCTCGGCCTCGTTCACCATCGCGAGCGCGTCGGTGCGTGTCTGTTGCAGGGTTTGCTCGCGCAGCGCGTCCGCATTTTTGAGCGTCTCTTCGGCCTCGGCCCGAAGCTGAAATCCTTTCTCAATCTCCTGCCGCCGACGAGCAAGCATTACCAGGATCGGCTTATATGCAAACTTTTTCAACAGAAAAAGCAGCAGGAAAAAGTTGACTGCCTGTGCCAAGAGCAACCGCCAATCAATGCCAAGTTTCGAGATAAGCTCGGACATACGCCTTCATAGTCATTCTGATCCGCCAGTTGGCGGAGAAGAATCAAGATCCTTCACTGCGTTCAGGATGACACGATTCTCCTACACGAACTTTATAATTAATGCCACGACCAGCGCATAGATCGCGATGGCCTCGGCAAACGCGATCGCAAGGATCATGGGCGTCTGTATTTTAGATGCCGCTTCCGGGTTCCTGCCGATGGCCTTCAACGCGTTTGATCCGATCAGCCCGATGGCGAATGACGGCATTATGGTACCGCCGATAATCGCGGCAGCGGTTGCGATAAGCCGCAATGAATTAACATCGTACATTTTTTGCGTTGTCATTCCCGCGAAAGCGGGAATCCAGCGTTATGGTTTCTGGATTCCCGATCAAGTCGGGAATGACATATAGATTTATAAATTTTTTAATTTTGAATCTCGCCGAAGATCTAATGATGCTCCGCCACGGCCATGCTGATAAATACCATGGAGAGCATCGCGAACACCAGCGCCTGCACGAACCCGACAAAGATCTCGAGCACGAGAAACGGAAGCGGTGCCACGAACGGCGCCAGAAACCCGGTCACGATGAGCAGCACCTCACCGGCGAATATATTGCCGAAAAGCCGGAACGAGAACGATATAATTTTAGCAAATTCCGACACTAATTCAAGTATGCCGACGAAGAACTCGATCGGGCCCTTGAACGAAAAGAATTTGGATAGATGCGCCCGCACCCCCAGCGCCGCCATCCCAGATACATGTACCAGAAAAACCATGACCGTGGCAAGGGCAAGCGTCACGTTCAAATCCGATGCTGCAGACCGGAAAAATGGTACCAAAAGTTTTTCGCTGTGTACCATCTCATAAAAACCGATTGAGCCAACCCCGGGAAATATGCCCAACCAGTTCGAGATCAGGATAAAAAGAAAAACCGTCGCGATCAGCGGAAAATACTGCTCGGCCTTCTCGCGGCTTCCGAAAATGGATGCCATCAGATTCAAAAACCCCTCGCAAAAACTCTCAAACACGTTCTGCAGCCCCTTTGGCGCGAGTTCCACATGCCGCGAGATCAAAAAAGCAGAGCCGATCAAAATCCCCATCACAATCCATGAGGTAAGCAACGTATTGGTCACCGGAAACCCGAACACGAAAAAAAGCTTTTCCGCCGCAATTTCGATGTGGGGCATGGGGAAATCGTATCAGATTTTTCGCGGAAGGGCAAGAAGAATGACATGAAAAATCAAAACGCACCTAACAGTCTGAAATAATGGAGTGGTGCCCATCCGCAGGAAAATTTCCCCCAATCAGGATCGCTGGAATTTTCCAAATACATCCACAATACGAATTGACCATTACATTTTGCATCGGGTGCTCTGCCATTCATTCGTTCCGCTCCGTAGAGCCTTGATGGATGGATAGGATCAAAGGGAAGCGGAGACAGGTATGGAGCAAGTTCATTTCTGAAAGCAACCGGCCAATTTACGCCGCCTTCCGTAATACTATGCATGTTATCCACGCCAGTGGTTACTGATGGCGGAAATGTCCCTGCCGTATCGTAGTAAAATTGGATTGCAAGCTCCAATTGTCGCAAGTCTGCCTTTCTGCGTACATCTCGCGCCTTCACTCGCGCACTGTTGAGAGATGCAAGCACTATGCTTGCCAAAAGCGAGATAATGGATATTACAACCAGCAATTCGATAAGCGTGAATCCTTTTTTTGTCTGGGGAAACGACATACGAGAATTTTAGTAAATTTGAGCGAAACCACTAACGGCCCGTATAAGGAGTCCAATCTGGAGAGAAATCCGCAGTATCTCCGCCGAAAAATAAAAATAGCGATATTATCATGACGATCATCGCAAAGATCAATAATATAATACTCGCCTGTTTCGTATTCTGTATTCTCCCGCCGGATAGTTTCATCACCAATCGTACAAAGAACCCGGCATCGGGAGCGTAACGCTGCGCCAGCAACTGCCCCTCTGTGGGCAATGTATGGGGAAGCTGGATTTTTGGTTGAGTTTTATTGTATTCTTGGAGCAGATCCATAATATGTTCATCATAACGCCCCCCCCGATTGGCGCAAGGAAGAGTTATGCACAGGCCTATCCATATTCAACACTTTCTTACGATCGTGAGTAAATGTTGAATAGGTCAGATCAACCCATATCTTCCGGAAGTGCCACCATCATCGGCTCAACGCCCGCTTTCTCTCCAGTTATCCGCAGCACGTCTTTGTCTATTTTGCTAAATTCTTTGTAGGCGCTGTTGTACATGTTTACGCTCGTGCCGAGATGGAGCCCTAGTTTTTTCATAAACGTATCATACGCGCCCAGATGCCTGCCGAGTTCTTCCACGCGCTTGCGGATCTCTTTTGTCGACTCCTCGATCTGCAGGGCGCGGAGACCTTGCAGTACGGTCTGCAAATATGCGAGAAACGACGTGGGCGAAACAATGATCACTCGTTTTTCTTTGAACGCGTACTGGATCAGGTCCTGCGTGTTCACTTTGACCGCACCCACCTGATTGACGAGCAGATCATAATAGATCGCCTCGGCCGGGATAAACATAAACGCGAACTCCATGGTCCCCTCTTCCGGCTTCACGTATTTTGCGGTCTCGTCTATCCTGTTTTTCAAATCCTGCCGGAAAATTTTCTCAAGCCGCTCTTTTTCTGCCGGGTCGCGCGCTTCCAGAATGCGGTTGTAATTCTCAAGGGAAAATTTGGAATCAATGCAGATTTTTTTTTCTTTTACAAACACCACGGCATCCGCGATCAGACCGTCCGGAAACGGATATTGCATCTGAAAGCTGCCCGGGGGCATTACGTTTTTCAACAATGTTTCCAGATAATACTCGCCTAAAATCCCACGCTGTTTCGGGTTTTTCAGAATATCCTGCAGATTCTGCAATTGATCCGCGAATCCGACCACCTGCCGGTTGGTCTCCTCAAGCTTGGCGAGCTTTTCCGTGATCTCGCCCGTAATGCGCGCCGTGGTCCCGTACTGCGACTGCAGCATCTGCGTCGACTCGGCAAGCCGCATGTCGAGCGTACGCGTGACTTCGTTGATCTGCCCCTGCAGGAGCAGCATCACGCTCTGCTCGTGCTCCCGATCGCGCGGATCGCCTTTTCGCGATTTATTCAAAAACCAAAAGACCCCGGCAAAGCCGGCAAGTATGAACAGAAAGAGGATGACGAATTCAGGAGTCATTATTCTTGTCATTCCCACGAAAGTTGGAATCCAGAACTAGAATCACTGGATTCCCGATCAAGTCGGAAATGACATTAAACTTAGTCAAGAATACCATAACAAAAAGGCAAATAAAAGTTTTGAGAGTCCCCGTGGAGCGAGGACTCTCTGGTTCGCGGACCCGGGATCTACACATGGATGATCTCGAGCCGGACTTTGTCCGACTCCAGATCTTCCTGTATATCCCTCAAGACGTAGGCCTTCTGGCCGGGCGAAGGCCATCCGTCTTTTGTCCGCCTCACAATAATGGTAAGCAGACCATCGTTGACCGAGAAAACACCTTCGGTCAACCTCTGCCCGCCCACGAGCGCCTTCACGTTGTCCCAGCAGACCACGAAAGCGCACAAGAAAAAAAGAATTTCAAAGGAAGATGTTTCAACCACAAACACCTTCCCTTCGCTGGTCTTTGGAAGGAGCTTGCTCCAGTTGCGGGGGAGCGACTCGTGGAACCGAATGGCCATGGTCCACCTCCAAAAGAACGGGGATGACCAAAAACAACCCCGCATGGGTTGCTTCTGATCATCCATTTATGGTCGCTGTTTTGCAGCAACCCATTAGTTTCAGCATACCGGAACCGTACAAAATGTCAACTGCTTTTGATTACTATCATTTCATTACGATCGTATCAGAATGACAGTAATACTATTTTTGCGTAAGCCATTACTGGTCACTCTTGAGCAACGTTCTGATAATCTCTTTGGTCTGCTCCGGGCCGGTTACCGGAATATAGTCCACGCCGGTTCGGACGACCGCATAGTCGTTGCCGCCGGGAAAGATCGCGTCTCCGACGAAGAGCATGTCCTTGATGTCCACATGCAAATGCTTTTTGATCTGCTCCAACCCGTATGCCTTGTCGATACCTTTTTTGGTTACGTCAATGGAGGTAAGGCCTCCCGCGCGCACCTCGAAATCTGGCAAATGTTTCTGTAATATCTTGGTCATGTGAAGTCGCAGGTCATCGTATTTTCTTTTCCATGCCTCCTTTATCTTCACCGGAGCTTTTTGCCCGACCGCCGAAAACGTTATCTGACTTCCCCGATCTTCGATGATCTTACTATATGTCTTTTTGGGTTTTACATAGCCGCCTTCACGAAATGTGAGGTGGAGCGCGGCAAAAATTTTTTTCTTTTGTTCTCGAGTAAGCCCATGGGCATATACTTTTTTCCAGCCTGTATGGTATTTATAAAATGTTGTTGAAGATGTCGGGAAAAGGAACAGATTTTTCATGAGCGCGGGTGGAAGCTTCGCATGAGCGACAAACTGCGTTTTAAACTGTTTGTATGTTCCGCCGCCGATTACCGCCACTGGTTTTTCTTTCAAAAGACGTGAGAGAAGTGCTGCCATATCGCGTCGCAACGGAGATTTACTCGGCGTCAGCGTACCGTCCAGATCGAACACAATAAGTTTTTTGGGCTTGAGCTTTTTTAGATTTGAAATTTTCACGATTTTAGTATACCATTATTCATTATGTCTTTGAAGATCGGCATCGTCGGACTGCCCAATGTAGGGAAGTCCACCCTCTTTAACGCCTTGACTCGCAAAAAGGTTGACATCGCCAACTACCCTTTCTGCACGATTGAGCCCAATGTCGGCGTGGTCGAGGTTCCGGACGAGCGGCTTGCCAAGCTCGCGGAGCTTTCGCATTCGAAAAAGATCGTGCCGACGGTGGTGGAATTCGTGGACATCGCCGGACTGGTCGAGGGCGCTAGCGAGGGCGAGGGGCTTGGCAACAAATTTCTCTCGCATATCCGCGAGACGGACGCGATCGCGGAGGTTGTGCGCGTATTCGAGGATGGCGATATTACGCACGTCAGCGACAACATTGATCCGGTATCGGACATTGACGTGATTGAGTATGAGCTGATCCTCAAAGATCTGGAGGTCGTGTCCAAACGTCTTGAAGCGGCGCAAAGCGAACTCCACGCGCGCGTAAAAGGCGCGGAGGAGCGCGTGAGTATCCTGGAAATGATCGAGCCGGACCTCAAAGCCGGACGGCGCGCTTATAGAGATGAGGTCATGCTTGGCGAGTTGCAACTGCTCACTGCAAAACCAATCATTTATATCTTTAACTGCTCGGAAAAACAAGTACAGGATAGTTGGCGGCCAACCGGAGCGTTGAAAGAAAAAATCGGCGCATCGCCTTACGCAGTGGTATCCGCAAAGATCGAATCCGAACTTTCCGAATTGCCCGTGGAAGAAAAAAAAGAATTGCTCGAAAGTTTGGGTATCGCACAAAGCGGTCTCGATCAGTTGATCCGCGTGGGCTATGAGACACTCGGGCTCATCACCTTCCTCACCACTGGTGAAGACGAGACACGCGCCTGGACCATTCCGGCCGGATCGCTTGCTCCCCGCGCCGGCCGCGCCATCCACTCCGACTTCGAGGAAAAATTCATCCGCGCCGAGGTGATCGCGTATGACAAACTGCTCGAGACCGGCTCATACGCCCGCGCCCGCGAACTCGGCCTGCTGCGCATTGAAGGAAAACAATACCCCGTCATGGACGGGGACGTGATCAAGTTTCGGATTTAATCAACGACGAGCGAATTAAGATTTAAATCAACATTTCACACACGATCGTGGATCGATTGTTGATTTAAAATTAGAACATAAAGTAAAGAAAGAGTCAATATTGTGCGAGAGTTTAATATTTTGTATACTAAAAGTCATGGATTCTGATGCCAAAAACTACGAAGCGGCCTATCTTCTTTCCCCTGCGCTCGCCGAAACGGAGGTTTTGGCGTATGTGGGAAAGCTCTCCGGCCTGATTGATGAGCTGGGAGGCACGATTCGCAGAGCGGAGCAGCCAAGAAAACAGAAACTCGCATACCAGATTAAAAAACAAGGCAACGCGTACTTCGGATGCACCACGTTCCGGTTGCAGCCCGGGCGCATCGCGGAGTTTGAGAAGAAATTCAAGGGACACGGCGAGACGCTCCGATTCCTTATACTTGAAGAGGAAATCGAGAAGCGAAAGCCCTTTATCCGTTCGATTGGCGCGCGTACCTCCTTTGGTTCAACCGCCAAGAGTCCTGTGCGAGAGATGCGTGATCCAGTGCGCCAGATCCCAAGCGAAGACACACGGCTTGATTTGGAGGCGCTCGATAAAAAATTGGAGGAGATATTGGGAAGGTAAGATGGTTTCTTTGACTTGTCATTCTGAGTGTAGCGAAGAATCTCATTGGAGCGAGAGAACCTTCATTTCATTCAGGATGACAGATGGGTTATGAATCTCAACAAGGTATTTCTTTTCGGCAATCTGACGCGTGATCCGGAACTTCGCCAAACGCCCAACGGGCAGGCCGTATGTACATTTGGCATTGCAACCAACCGATCCTTTAATAACGCGGCCGGACAGCGGCAAGAACAGGTTGAATTTCATAACATTGTCGCATGGGCTCGATCCGCCGAGATCATCGCACAGTATATGAAGAAAGGAAGCAGCATGTTTATCGAAGGGCGCTTGCAGACCCGCTCATGGGACGACCAGAGCGGGGCCAAGCACACGCGGACCGAGATCGTAGTCGATGAATTTCAGTTCGGTCCGCGTCCGGCAGGAATGGGAGGTGGTTCGGCGCCGCTCTCCACAGGCAGGATGAGCAGCGAGCAAGGCGCGCCAAGAAGCGGAAGCGGACAACAAGGAGAAGGATATAATCAGTCAGCTCCGACCGACCAGCATGAACAAAAATCTCCGGCCGAAGACACCACCCCCATCATCGAACTTCCCGGAGACGAACAGGAAATAGACGTAAAAGACATTCCATTCTGAATATGCGCCCGCAACCGCAGCAAGAACAAAAACAATGTTATTTTTGCACCGTCAATCGCGACGTGATTGATTATAAAGACGCAGAACTTGTGCGCCGTTTTATGAGCAGCCAGGGGAAAATATATCCCCGCCACAAATCCGGCCTCTGCGCCTTTCACCAGCGCCGCCTTGCTGTTGCGGCTAAGCGGGCGCGGTATCTGGCGCTCGTGCCGTATACGACGAGATAAAACATAATGCGTTGATGCGGCAGGAGTCGGATACGTATTTATTCTTCCTCCACAACCTGAATGCGTCCGGCGCTGGACGGCAAGGTTGATTTCCACGGAGGGAACACGGAGAGGGATGACAAAACAACATCATTGCGCGAGTTGAAAAACTCCCGCACCGAGCCCTGTTTTTTATTGGCCAATGCAGTTGCCAAGTCGTCGCGCTGGACCTGGGTGAGGGGCTGTTTTGTTTTGATACTTCCCTGTATCATTGCATCGGCGCGTCCCCGATCAAAATTGAGCGTATGCACCGCGTAGGTTAGGTTTACGGAATTGTCAACAAATACCTTGGTATTGTCTTGCGGCAGAAGCACTCCTTTAAGCAATGCGATCACGTCGTCTTCGTGAAAAACCAGAGCATCACCTTCGGCGACCGCCCGCACCGCAAGTTTGTCATGCTGCTGGCCTTGATCAATTATCCCCTCTCCAAGGGGTCGAGGATCATCGAGAGCCACCTTGACAATGCGGATTTCCTGGAACCCGTCAACAAGACGCAACCCGGGCGGAATTTTTTGCTGCATCTGCTGTTTTAATTCATCATACACTTTTTTGGTGGCTGCTTGTTGGGCGCCCTGCATATCCATATCGCTCGGAACTTTTTTCGTGCCCCGGAAACCTCCGCCAAAACCATTGGGCGCGACTACCGCAAAACCGTCATACTTGGGCGTGCCCTGAAATCCGGAAATCTTTAACCGCATCGGACCGGAAAGATTTGCGTGCTCGCCCGGAATATCCGCAATCAGTTCAGCATCAATTGATCGAGGCGTGAGCGTTCCCTTTTCCAATACTGCGCCAGGAACAACAAGCGAATTGGCAAGGCGGAACAACACTCCGGACGGTGTGAGAAATCTGCTTTGCGCAATCAGACGCTGGGGTGCGATGCCGTATTGGTTGGAAATCGTGACTATGCCGTGGCTATGCGCCTCAACATACTTTACGACGCTGACACCAACCTCTTGCGTACGGGCTTCGGTAAAATGCAGATGCTCTGCCGGAATTGTTTTTTGTTCGGGAATCGGTTGGAAGATTGCCGTATCAAAAATAACAGACACGTTTTGGATGGTCACAACCTCAATCTTGGGCTTGACCCGCACGGTCGCGCGGCTCAATACGGTCGAGAGCACAATGCCCGATCCCACGATCAGGATCATGCCCGCCATCATACCCCAGAGCGCATAGGGTCTGGGGGATGCATGCCGCACGACATCGGCCATGATGGTTCTCTGACCGGATGGGATTGGTTCGGACAGGGCTTGAGGAAAAGAAGACCATGTGGTAAAACCTCCGTTACCGGTTGGCACATAGGGATGAATGATCAGTTCCTCGGCTCCCTTGTCTGACGCAGCAGATTTTTTCGGCGGTTTTTGGATCGGAATCTTGCTTGCAGAACGGACTCTGATGCCGTCGGCTATTTTTTTATGCAAAGGATCGTTGACCATAATGATCTTATATGATTACTTCATGATGCATGCTGTACTCTACCACTGACGCAAGCCCGGCATCTTCAGGACCCTGCAAAAATCCAGCCAGGGCATCACGAGCAAGCAATGACTTACCTTCGAGCACGATCACGTGGGGAGTTGCGGCATACGAAATGCTTTTCAGCCACTCGCCCTGCTCCACATACGAACGCAATTCCGGGATACGGGCGCCGCCGCCGACAAGATACGTCTCTCCGGTGAGAGGACCAAAAGAATAGAGAGAGTCGGCTGCATTACGCAAGCACTGACTCCACACACTGGTTTCTTTGGCAACTTTCTTGCCGATGGAGAAAACGCCGAACGGAAAGGCAACGGTCTGCACCAGCATCCCATCTTTGAGCAGCACGAGCATGGTGCTGGTCCCGCCAATATCGATCAGGAGCGCATCGCGCACGTTGAGCCGATACGCCAATGCTTCCTGATATACAGATGCTAAAGGAATAAACTCAATCGGAACCCCTCCAAGCATTTGTTTCATCTCGGCAAGCAGGGTCCTAATCTCGGACGGAAAATACGAGACAACGGTGCGAAATCGGATGTCGCGACACGCTCCTCCAAGCATGAAAAGGGAGTGCCGAGCATCGCCGTCAAGGACTTCGGGCCTGACCGGGTATCCGTTGATCTCGATACTCACCGGAGTCGCCATCGTTGCCCGGTCTTTTTCCTCATGCTGCCCAAATAGACCGTTGAAGTATCCAGCCAGATATTTCCGGTCAAGACGCATTTTTTCCCTCGGCTCCACATCCCATTGCTCGACGCGATATTCAGCCAAACTGGTTCCGAATCCGGCGATTACTTTTCCGGGAATCCGGCCGAATTCTTTGATTATATCGGCAAGTGTCGTGTGAAGTTCGCCGACGATCCTGGGTGCGCGATACGCGGCGGGCATCTGGATCACGATGCGCTTGTGGGCTTTTATGATCAGACCCGTATCGGAAACTTCGAACACCAGCCCCTTGATGGTCCGCGATCCGACGTCAAGCGCCGCAGACAGATGCGATTTTTCTTTTCTCAGGAAAGACATGACCGCAGTATACCAAAATTCAAAATGAAACACCAATCCGGCCGGGTTTTCTATTCCACCACTCCGCGGATGCGGCGCACGCCCGCGGAGGATGACTCTTCTTTCACAATGCGAAAACGGCCGACCTCGTTGGTATGCGCGACATGCGGGCCGCCGCACAATTCTTTTGAATATACCTCGTTGGTGTCTGGATCAAACATGGTGTACACTTTCACGCGCACTGGATATTTTTCATGAAAAAATCCAAGCGCACCCCGGGCGATGGCTTCCTCGTATGACATCTCTTCCCATTTCACGGTCAGGTCTTTTTCAACCGCTTCATTCACCCAATCCTCAACTTTTTTCAATTCATCCGGCGTCACTTTCCTGCCAAAACGAAAATCAAACCGTGTGCGCTCCACCGTAATGTCGGACCCGTCCTGCCGCACCTCGGGCCCGAGCACCGCCCGCAATGCCGCGTGCATCAGGTGAGTGGCCGTGTGCAGCCGCGTCACCTTCTCCACCTCGGATTCGTCGCGGATCGTAACCTCTCCGGTCTTCATATACAACCCATGCCCGCCGAATTTCGACTGCGATCCGGCGCGGGAAATTTCCCGATGTCTTTCCAATGCACTCTCAAATTCCTTTTCGTCTACCTCAACGATGTGCCCTCCTTTTTTTGCAAAGTCCTTTATCACATCAAGAGTCAAGCCATAACTTTGATGAAAATAAAATGCATCATCTCCGGAAATTCTTTTTATCTGGTGAAAGCCGAACGCACCCTCTTTGATTTTCATATCCGGAAATCTATCAAAAAATTCTTTTGCCCCAGTTTTCAATGTTCGATCAAACTTCTCGGCTTCGACATAAAATTCATGATCGACTGTTCCTTGATTATGTTTAGTCTCCTCATAGAAAACTCCATATTGGTCCATCATCCCCTTAATCAAATTGGAGAGACCATGACGAGAAAACCCTAACTGTTGCCACTGTATTATCGCGCGCCTGATCAATCGTCTTAAAATATACCCTCTCTCTTTATTCGACGGTCGAACTCCATCGGCAAGCAAAAATGTTACGGCTCTTACATGATCTGCGATAATACGCATCTCTTCTTGACGACTCGCATTACCTCGCATAAAACTATGAATCGGTGCGAATAAATCCGTCTCAAAAATCGTCGTTGTTTTCTGTACGACCATCACCAGCCGCTCCAAGCCCATGCCCGTATCCACACCCGGGGTTTTAAGCCGTTCCAGTTTTTTTCCGGAGTTGCCTGCGAGCAATTCCTCGCGCGAGCCGTTGAAAAAAAATTCGTTGAATACGATATTCCAGACCTCGATATCCTGCCCGGCGCCGTTTTTGCAATAAATTTCCGTGGTCGGCCCGCACGGCCCTGACGATCCCGTCGGACCCCAGAATACGTCTTCCATGCCTTCTTCCCGAATGTCGGCGATGCCGAGCGACTGCCATATTCTTTTCGACTCTTCGTCTTTTGGAACCCCGATATCTTCTTTCGACTCTTCGTCTTTTGGAACCCCGATATCTTCTTTTCCTTGAAAAATAGTAACATAAGAAATTTCTAAATCCATCCATTCTTTTGACGTCAAAAATTCATGTGCCAATTTAATCGCCCCTTCTTTGAAATATCCGCCGAAACTGAAGTTACCCATCATTTCAAAAAATGTAAGATGCCGCTCATCTCCCACTTCATCAATGTCCGATGTACGGAACGATTTTTGAATTGATACGGCATTTTTTGAACCAAGCGGTTTACCAAGCATAGGATGCACACTGGTCATCGAATCCGCATCGCCCGTATAGTAGGGCTTAAATTGCTGCATACCCGCGGTCGTCAAAAGCACCGATGGGTCGTCGGGTATAAGCGAAGACGAAGGAACTACCCTATGCCCCCGCGCCTCGAAAAACTCAAAAAATTTTTGCCGGATCTCGGACGATTGCATATGAAAACAGGATAACGTATTTTCGCTTTTTGGACAACCAAAAAAGTAAAAGCCGCCGCTCCTCGGAACGGCGGTTATGCAAAAAATTAGGGACTGACAAAATCGGCCAGCATGGCACTGCGATGCGGTTGGCGCAGCTTCTCAAATGCTTGCCGCTCGATCTGGCGGACACGCTCACGACTTATCTCAAGCATATCGGCGATTTCTTGCAGTGTGTGGGGTTGTTCTGACTCCAGACCATAGCGCAGGCGCAAGATAAAGGCTTCGCGCTCCGTCAAACTGGCGAGGCAGTCGGCCAGGCACTGCCTTCCAGGGTGTCCATCAAATTCCCGTCGTCGCTGTCCGACGGTTGCTGAAGACGAACAACAGGCTGCACCGCCGCTTGCAATTCTTCCACTTTCACGAGTGTCCAACGCAATGCGCGGCTCAATTCTTCCGTGGTGGGATGCCGACCGTACTGGCTCAAGAGACGATCCACTGCAGCGCGCAGTTTGTTTTTCCGCTCACCGATGTGGTTGGGGAGCCGGACGGTGCGGTATTGCTGGGAAATGGCACGAGTGATTGCTTGATGCACCCACCAATGCGCGTAGGTAACAAATTTGAGCCCGCGGCTCGGCTCGAATTTTTCGAGCGCGCGCATCAGGCCAATATTGCCTTCTTGGATCAGGTCAAGAAACGGTACGCCGCTGCCCCGATAGCGATTCGCCATATGAATGACCAGGCGCAGGTTGGCGCGGATCATGCCGGCTTTCATCCCTTCGAGTCTATGACCGGCTTTCTGCCATCTGCGATATATTCCCGACAGGGCAACGTCGTTTTGCTTCTTGTCATACTCCTCCTGCAGCTTCTGGCGAATGTTCTCAAATACTTCAGGATACGCCAATAGCGTTTCCCACGTCTTAAACAACCGTCGCGATATACCGCGCAATTCCGATCTGGAACGTGCTGCCCCCAGGCTATGCGCGATCTCGTCAACCTCGCAGGATATGCTTTGAACAAAACGGATGCATTGTTCTTTTTCCCGGGCAAATAAGGCACGATGCTTTTCTCTTGTACCTTTTGGTGGTTCGCTATGCCGCACTTCATCCAAAAAATCGTCCAGAACGGAAATAGCCATTGGCGTTTGACACAAGATGCGGCGTTCGCGCTTTTGCGCACTCTCAATGCGACTCCACAGGGCATGCTCTTGGGCACGGTTGAGCAAATCAAACTGGCGCACATCCCCAAAATAACGGGCGATCAGATTATCAAAATTCTCTTCCAGCTCGTAGGGAGATTCTTCGAGATCGGTGTCGAGTCCAAACGCCTCGGAACGATAGGGTCCGGTTTGTCCATACCTTTTATGTTTACGCATAGTCATGATGCGCGTCCTTTCTTTAGTTATCAAAAAACTGCTCTTGATGTATGAATACAATAAATCGCACCGTCAGGCAAGACCTTGCCTTCTCACTTTACCGGATTATTCCGCCGCCGAGCATCTCATCCTTGGAGTAAAACACTGCGGACTGGCCGGGCGTGACCGCGCGCTGCGGCTCGTTAAAAACAACTCGCATTTCATGCTGAGCTAAAGGCGAAGCATCTCGTCGAGATCCCTGCCCGTCCGGCAGGCGGGCTTCACTTCGTTCGGGATGACAAAGAGAAACGACACACTTCTGCAACGGCTGCCGGTACCGGATACGCGCTTCGCATACAAAAGGCAATCTTGGCGGCACACCGGAGATCCAATTCACATCCGCAACCGCAAGATTGCTTGAAAAAAGTTTTTCATCGTACGGTCCTTCGGCCACCACCAGCGTATTGGTCTTCGCGTTTTTCTCCGCCACGTAATACGGAATTCCGCCTTCGCTCCGCCGAAGTCCTGACGAAGGCGAGCCGCCGATTCCCAACCCATGGCGCTGGCCCATGGTATAAAATGAGAGCCCGTCGTGCTCGCCAACCACGTTGCCCGAAGTCGTGACTACCGATCCGCGGCACACCGGAATGTATTTTTTTAAAAACTCCGCCATATCTATCTCGCCGATAAAACAAATCCCCTGCGAATCCGGCTTGCCCGCATTGGGAAGCCCAAGTTTTTTTGCCACAGCCCGCACTTCCGGCTTCGTATAATCGCCGATGGGAAACAAACAGTGCCGGAGCTGCTCCTGCGTGAGCGTCCACAAAAAATATGACTGGTCTTTGTTTATATCCTTCGCTTGCAATAAACTGTATTCTTGTGTCGTGTTACGTGTTTTGTGCTTCGTAATTCTGGAGTAATGTCCGGTCGCGATAAAATCCGCGCCCTCCACCAGCGCGCGCCGCAAAAAAACGCCGAACTTGATCTCGCGGTTGCACATCACGTCCGGATTGGGCGTACGCCCTGCCGCGTATTCGGCAATCATATACTCTACCACCGCATGTTTGTATTCGGCCGTCAGATCCCATGTCTCGAACGGAATCCCCAGATGGGCCGCCGCCCGCATCGCATCATACCGGTCTTCCTTGAACGCGCACGGAATCTCCGGATCCGACCACATCTTGATATGCACCCCGGTTATGAAAAAACCGCGCTCCTGCAAAAGCGCCGCCGCGACCGACGAGTCCACCCCGCCCGACATCCCTACAAAAACTTTTTTCTTCGTATTTAACAAGTGGGCGACGGAAGGATCGAACTTCCGACCTCTTCATTATCAGTGAAGCGCTCTACCACTGAGCTAGTCGCCCTTTCTGACACACTCTAATAAAAAAATGTTGTTTTGGCAAATACAAAAACACCCAAAATAGGTGCTTTTGCAAGAAAAATAAATTGTCTTCTTCCAGCTGTTCCGATTGTACCCTCCAAAGCTTGCGCGTCGGAGGGCGTTCCGTTCACTGACGGAACCGCAGGGTCTTAATTTAAAGCTCTCCTCCTTCGCCAAGGCTTCGGAGGACGAGTCCTCCCAATACAATAGGAGAAGAAACGTCTCCAAAGCTTTAACGAAAGAAGACCCTTCCGAAGCTCATAGAGCGTAGGAGGGCAAGACCAACACTATATCCCGACGAGTCGGGAAACGACCTTAGGGAGAAGCGGCAGTGCTCAAGACATATCCCGAGTTCCGAAAAGGACCGCGCGATATATCCCATCCGAGCATGCGTATTTCGCTTCTATAAATTCCCTAGTAGGAAATGTTCCATCCACAGCTTCCGCTACGGATGCCTTGTTACGACTTCGTTCATGTTACCGAGCTTACCGTAATTCCGGACGAATCCGGACTTTCGGGCACTCCCGGCTCCCTTAACGTGACGGGCGGTGAGTACAAGATTCGAGAACGTATTCAACGCAACGTAGCTGATTTGCGTTTACTAGCGATTCCGGCTTCATGGAGTCGAGTTGCAGACTCCAATCTGAACTGGGGCGCGTTTTGATGGGATTAGCTCCGTCTCGCGACTTGGCGACCCATTGTACGCGCCATTGTACCACGTGTGTAGCCCAGGGCATCAAAGGGACACGCTGACCTCGCGTCATCCCCTCCTTCCTCCTTCTATACGAAGGCAGTCTCGCATGACACATATAACATGCAACGGGGGTTGCGTTCGTTACCCCACTTAAGGGAACAATTCCGGTCTTTTTACAGACCCAGACTATACCTTCATCCTTCAATATAATACTGAAGGAGCTCGGCGTTTTATGATCCCGATCTTGTCGGGACCATCAATCCCCTTCCGGGATTAGTCGTTAAGGGGTTAGGAAATTTATATGCCATGCACTCGATTCTAAAAGGATCGATGATCTTAAAGAATTTCAGTGTCTCCAATTGAGTCATGGCTATCTTGCCATTACTCCAGATCGTAATCTTCAGATCAAATGTATCCTTCAAAAACTTTTGCAGTTTTTCTCGGTCGTCATCGCTAAAACCGTCAGTGGCAATAATGCATCTCTTTTTTGCTTTCTCATAGTGGCCGTCATCCATATACCAGACGGCCAAAGCGAGCGGAGTAATTTTTTGAAGCCATCCTGAAGAAATATATTTTTTGCCTTGAGGGTTATAGATTTCGTTTCGTAATGCCCGAAAGAATTGTCTTGTCCAAAACCGGCAAGAAAACGTAAGATTTCCGCTTACTGTTCTTTCCACATATCCAATTTTTTTATATCGCGCTCCATCAAGTTCTTGGAATTTCCACTTCAGATATTCTTCCGCTTTGGTACTATGTTCAAACTGAACTTTCCCGAGCGGACTGAGGTACGCGTCTCCCAAGAGAGAGCCAATGATAATTTCAAATTGGCGATTCGTGAGAATCAATTCTTGATTTTTTCGGGCTCGAAAGACAACCGACATATAATTTTCCAACTTCCCTTGGTATTATCCCACAAATTGCGGGACTTCACCAATATGAGCCGAGTTTTACATCGCGGATTACTCCGCGAGGATGCGAATTTTTGGATCACATCACGAACTGACGAGGGCCGTGCATCACCTGTGACAGCGTCCTTGTGAGAAGTTCCAAGTTTCCCCGGAATGTCACTGCCATTTCAAGCCCTGGTGAGGTTCCTCGGTTGCCGTCGAATTGAACCACATGGTCCACCGCTTGTGCGAATCCCCGTCTATTCCTTTGAGTTTTAAGCTTGCGCTCGTACTTCCCAGGCGGCACGCTTAACGCGTAAGCTAAGTCACTCCGAGGGTCGATACTCGGAACAACGAGCGTGCATCGTTTACGGCGTGGAATACAAGGGTATCTAATCCTTTTTTCTGCCCACGCTTTCGTCTCATGAGTGTCAGGTAATGGCCAGGAGTTTGCCTTCGCCTTTGGTGTTCGAGACCCTTTACGCCCAATAAATCCGGATAACGCTTGAGGTCTACGTATTACCGCGGGTGCTGGCACGTAGTTACCAACCTCTTATTCCACCGGTACGCTCAATCCGGCCCTTTTTGGACTCTTGACAAAAATAAAGAAGTATGTTACTATCTTCCTTGTCATTCCCCCAGACTTGATCGGGAATCCAGTTTTTCTGGATCCCCGCTCCCCGTTTTCACGAGGACAAGTTTCGCGAGGATGACACAATACACAAGAATCCAAAAAGGGCCGGACTTGTTCCCGGTGAAAAGCAGTTTACAGGCCGAAACCCTTCTTCCTGCACGCGGCGTCGCTCGATCAGGCTTTCGCCCATTGTCGAATGTTCTTGACTGCTGCCACCCGTAGGTGTGCGGACCGTATCTCAATTCCGCCGTTGGGGGTCGCGCTCTCACGCCCCCTACCCGTCATCGGCTTGGTGGGCCGTTACCCCGCCAACTACCTGATAGGACCTAGGCCTCTCTCGCAGTGGCCTTGCGGCCTTTCATCGCCGTCTTGCGACGGAGATAATATCGGGAATTAGCCCCGCTTTCGCGGAGTTATGCCCGTCTGTGAGGTAAGTGCCAAGGTGTTACTAACTCGTTCGCCGCTAACGCAATCACCAACTTATAATCTCCAATCGCTCACGCAATCAGAAATCTACAATCACTAATCTTGAATTTTTTATTATCGATTAGCGATCATTGATTAATCATTGCGCCGCAAATATTTCGAGAAACCACCCAATTGTTTGATAACTTCTTGTATTTCAGCATCAAGGGTATCGTATTCCTCCTTGGTGATCAACCTAAGGTCTTCCGCGATTTCAAAAGCTGCAGATAGTTCTGTTGCTGACCCAAGAGAATTTTTTATGTATCGATTAAAGTCCTTGTCACTCCCTTTAGCCGACCCTTCGGCAATATTAAGGACAATTGACAAAGCACTTCTGTTTATCTGATCTGACAAATAATAAAATTCTCTTGAAAACTTTCTCGTCAAACGGAATGTTTGAACTACTAAGGTTTTTGCATCTCTATAGACCTTAAATTCCCTGAAATGCATTTTCATAATTTCATTATAGATTAGCGATTAGAAGTTGGCGATTGTGTCCGCACGACTTGCATGCCTTATCCACGCCGCCAGCGTTCATCCTGGACCAGGATCAAATCCTCTATAAAGGTCATCCCGACAGGTCGGGATGACCATACTTAATCGGAACAGCTGGAAAAATCCCAACGCCGTCCAAATTTTCAAAAAATTTGGCAACGGCACTGAGGATCCCGATGCAAATCGGGAGCCAGTTCCCAGCTGCTATTTTTGGGATTCACGAATTGTAAATCTGCGTTCCACACAGAAAAGATTTCAGACAAACCGTGGAGCAATACTACTCTCTTCCCATTTTCTTGTCAAGCAGATTTTTCACAATATCCCAGTACTGGGTATCACCTTCTTTTTCCCGCACATAGTACCACCACTCGGCACCCCAAAGGTAGTACTCGTCAAAACCGGTTTGTTTGGCATACTCGATGGTTTCGCGGAAATAAGCGAGAGAAAAAATATCGGTTTGTTCTTGGTACGAGATGAGCGGCACCTCAAGGCGTCCCCATGGCTCGGCCTGCAACTCGATCACGACGAATGGTTTCGCGTACTCGCCTGTGAACAGGCGCGCCAATTTTTGCTTGAATCTGAAAAATGATGGGCTCAACGGATAGTCGATGATGCCGGTATATTTTCCTACTGAAGGTGGATACGTGCGCCGATAGATAGTGGTGCCGAATATGTCTCCGGCGCGAATGGCTTGGGTCCATAATCCGAATTCGCCTCCGTCCGTTACCACGACTGGGCGAAGAGGGTCGAGCGATTTTACCAGCGCGATCTCATCTTGAAGCGCCTGCCGCGGCCGAGTCGCACACAGGCCAAATCTTAAAAACGGTTCGTTCTCAACCTGCCACATCTGGAGGGCCGGATTATCGCGATAGCGCATGACAACGCGAGAGATAAATTCACCGAGCACTCTTTCTTTGGTCCCCTGATCAAGGGCTGCGGCCCATGCGGGCATGTGGCACTCGGGCCAGCGAGGCACGCGCATCCCGAGCGCCAAGACCACCCCGATTCCGCTCTCGCGGGCGCGAGCAAGCTCCCAGTCAAGATTCGAAAAATCAAATACGCCCCGAGATTGTTCGATCTCATCCCAGTATGCGACAACGCGCATTTTTTTCGGGCGCAGCTCATCCACGATGGCGTTGAAATTGGCGCGCCAGTCAAGTCCCAGCTTGTCCCGGCTGTATTCGTCCGAAAATGTGATGCCCCACGTGATGTCCCGGTACGGGTCAATCGGAATACTCTCGGCATACGCTGCGATGCCCAGCCAGCCAAGTCCGCATACGATCAGAATCGTGGCGACAATCTTCCAGAAGAGCACACGCCCGAAAAATTCTTCTTTCAGGAGCAGCCATCCGCCCACAAAAATGACGACGTACTTAAACCCTTGCGCCGCCTCCACCAGCGCCGGGTGCCCGATCGCGATCGCAAAACTTACGAGAATCGTACCGATCGCCGCCCATGCGCGGTTGGCAAGATACCATTCTTTGTTTGACGCCTTGCTGGTGCTGATTGTGGAGTGTATTTTTTTCCTGACATGCGGAAGCGCCAGAGACGCCAAGGCGAGTAGCGCTCCGCCGACGCTGATCCAGACGAAAGCGCTCAAGAAATCTCCGCGCGTAAACGTCATTTTTTTCAAAATATTGGAAAGGCCGAACAGCACGGCGCTGATTGCGGCAAGTCCGGCGATCTCAAGGCGCACCTCCTTGTGCTCGACGCCGAGAAAAATAACCCCGCTCACGACCAGCAGAAAAAAACCAATGAGTTCCGCAATCCCCAGATGGTCGTGCAAAATCCACAACCCGAAAAGATAGGTGGCAATGGGCGCGAGCCCGCCGATGATGGGCAGCGCCTCCGATGCCTCGCCGTCGCGCAGCGCCCACAGAAAAAAGAACGTCGCTAAGAGAAACACCGCACCCGCGCCAAACGCCAGCGCCATGACCCCAAGCGGCAGCACCACCACGCCGAACGGCGCGAGCAGAAGCGCGGCAAATCCCAAAATCCCGACCCAAAACGCGTACACCCACGGATCCGAAAACCCGCGCCGCTTGAGCAGCATTTTATCAAAGATACTCGCGGTGCCGATGATGACCGACGCGATCAGCGTAGTAATGAGCCAGGTCATTGACAGTTCAATAATACTTTTATATTGTGTCCCTTATATAGCCCTTTGTCATTTTTTGTAGAAGGAGAGAGATAATGGAATTTTTTACCCGCGCACAAACAAATTTAAAGATGAACCAAGTTGTTCGAGCCAAAAAAGATCTGGACGATGGCAGGATTAAACAAGGAGATGCGGGGGTCGTTCAAAATTGCTTAATGGTAGATGAAGGTCGAGACCAATACTGTATTGGAGTACACTGGGGAAAACAGCGATCAAGAGACGTGTATCATATCTTCACCAAAACAGGTTACGCGGCATGTCTAGAATTAGTGGATATGTCACAACGATAATTCATCAATTATTCTCTTAAACTCCCGCGCGCTTGGACGGATTTTCCGCTCAAGCGTTTTATAATCTATTTCCATCAATCCAAATCTCGGCCAGAAACCTTTGTCCCACTCAAAATTATCCAGAAGCGACCAATAAAAATATCCGCGGACGTCTACGCCCTCACCTATGGCTCGCTTCATAGAGGCAATACAATCTTTGATAAACTGGGCGCGCTTTTCGTCCTGCATATCCGCGAGCCCATTTTCGGTTACGTAGATGGGCTTCTTATATCGCGCAAGATCTTTGAGTACAAAATAAAACCCTGCTGGATACAGTTCCCAACCCAAATCAGAAATTTTTCTATTCTCATTTCTTTGATACCACCAGTCAATACGATTATGAAAATAATAATTGAGACCAACAAAATCTTGATGACCGCTGATGGCATTAAAAAAATAGTGGTTCCAAAAATAATCAGCAAACATTCGTAACAAAATATTCCAAGGATTCCAGTTCGCCGACTCAAAATATACATTATCTTTCGAGACCCCGATCTGTGCGTTGGGACTAATCGTTTTAATAACTTGATACGCCGCTTTATGAGCGCGAATGAGTTGATGTACGGCTTGGGAATAGGCAAGAATCCCTGTTCTTTGCGGCGGCCACAGACCACGAAAGTATGCATTCATTGGCTGAATATCGGGCTCATTTAACGTTATCCAAAATCGGACACTCGTCCCAAGCGAACTAACAATATTTTGCACGTACCGCGCGAAATACTTAGGGAACTCTTTACTCTCAACTCCCCCTTTATCTCGCAACCAAACCGGCAAAGTCCAGTGCCACAAGGTGACAAACGGTTCCATGCCGCGTTCGCGGAGCGCCATGATCACTTCGCGGTAATGCTCGATTTCGTGCTCGTCAAATCTTCCCTCTTCCGGCTCAATGCGCGACCACTCGATTGAAAAACGATGGCTGGTGTGACCAAGCGATCTAGCAATATCAAAATCCTCGCGGAAGCGGCGGTAGTGGTCGCACGCCCTGCCGGAAATATAATTTTCCGGGCGCGTTGTCTGCTCGCGGATCATCGGCCACGACGGCAAGCGGCCGAACCTTTTCTCGGCCTCGGCCGCAAGCCGCTCGGCATTGGCCAATTCCCACTCGCTCCAGTCATTGTGATTGCCGCCCTCGACCTGATGCGCCGAGGCGGCTGCACCCCACAAAAAATTTTTCGGAAATTGAAGATTATCGGGCATATTTTTTCCGCCACTCACCTATTTTTTTGTGATCTCCGGAAAGCAGCGCTTTGGGAACGCGGTACTTTTTCTTTTTTTTACCTCGCCCACTGGCGGGCCATTGGAAAACTTCAGGGCGGGTATAGACGGGCACGCCGATGCCGTAGCGATTTTCTTCGAGCGATTCACCTTTGCCGAGCACCCCGGGAATATGGCGCGAAACCGCGTCTGCCAGGATCAGCGCGGGCAGTTCGCCGCCGGTGAGCACATAGGGTCCTATCGACAAATTTTCAATTTTTAATTTCCAATTTTCAATAACTACTTTTTTTATACGATCATCGATCCCTTCGTAGCGCCCGCAAACCATAATAATCCGATCACATTTTTTCGCCCACTCGGCAGCCATTTTTTGAGTAAACTGCTTCCCTGCGGCGGAAAAAACGACTATTTTTATTTTTTTCCGTTTGGAAATTGGAAATTGGAAATTGGAAATTTTCAAAATCGAATGAAGTGCTCCCGCGATTGGTTCGATTTTGAGTACCATGCCGGGGCCGCCGCCAAACGGCCGATCGTCAACTTTGCGATGTTGCTCTTTGGTGTAGTCGCGTAAATCATGAATGTAAAACTCCGCGAGTTTTTTTGCTCGCGCGCGTCTCATGATTGATTCGCCAAGATAGGCATCAATAATTTTCGGGAAAATGGTGATAATGTCAAAACGCATGTTTATTCTTCGAGCCAGCTCAGATAGAATAGCGCTAATATGATCTTATCATAGCACCTGAAAAAAAGGGGGGCGAAATGAAAAAGTCACATACCTCCATAACGGTTATATTGCTTCTTCTGGTATTGGTTCTCATTCTCCTCGTTCCTTCTTGGCCACAGATCGAATCCATCATCGATAGGATCACCGCGTATTTTCCTTTTTGGCTCCCCTCGCATCACTATCTCCATTGATGATGCTTGCCTCATCGGATGCATCGTCTCCTGCCATGCCCAGCGTAGCATGGTTTTTTCTTTTTCAAAATCCCAGAATCGAATTTTATTATACTTAGGACTTACGCGTTTGACCCCAGATAAGCAGTAACCGCCAATCTCGGGATAGACCACTTCTGCTCATACCATGAAATCGAGTTCTGGATACGTTCCCATTCCAGCTTCAGGAATGCGAGGAACGCGCACAGAATGTGGTTTCGTTGGGATCGTTCTTGAGTTGAATAGCACCTTTCAATCCCAGTACACTCCTTGATTCCCCGATGGAAGGTTTCAATCGTCCATCGGCAGGCATAATGGGTTTTGATCGTCTCCGCATCATCAAGAGACAGATCGTTCGTGGCAATGTAGGCAATGTCGCCGTTTGGGGCAACGATCTTGCTGACCACGATCCGCCCGTATGCCTTGAGCCAGACCTTGCGGACGATTTTGTTCGTCCAATCCAAGTTCTTGACTGGGACGTACTGATTCATCTTCGTTGAAACCAGACGATTCGATTTGATCTCCCCGATCCATTTCCGGCCATGATGCGTAATCGCTTTCAGATTACCCACCGAGGTGAACCATGCATCCATAAGGACGTACTCCGGCCTCAATCCTCGCTTTTGAGCCATGGTAAGCATTTCCCGCGCGTGATCATTCTTGGTTTTGCCATCATGGGTCGGATCGTAGATGCGATAGTCAATGGGAATGATCTTGACGCCGTCAGTCCAGACCGTATTCACGATATCAATACCTTTGACAAGACCATGGTGTTTGCCAGAGTATTGAGTTTTGACAAGCGGGATTTCATGGGAGTAGGGCTTGTCAGGCACGCTATCGTCAATCGAGAGATAGCCGGCATTCGGATCAATCAGATACTGACTTTCGTGCCACAGCATCTTGGGGGTAAGCTTTTCCTTCGACAGCCACCGGCTTACGGCATCGTGCGCCATGGGATCAGGCGATACCCTTGAGAGTTCCAGCCCCGAATACTGCTTCTGGCTTGCGATGAAGAAGTCAACATAGAGATCAAGAGAACATTTTTGGTACTGCATAGTGGGAATGAGATGTTAGGGGAGCTATCCCCATCATCTCATGCTCACTACCCAATATCAAAGGTCAAACGCGTAAGTTCTAATACTATTCTTGCCGATCGGTCATAATAGTATAATACAAAACCCGCCTGACGCATCGGGGCGGGTTTTGTCTCACATGTTTGATTACAGTTTCAAGTCGTCAACCACCTCGTCAACGTCCCGCATGCGGGCGTCATGTTCGGAACGATCCCCGTGATCCTCTCGCCTCATGGCTGGGCCGCGGCCTCCTTCGGGCTCTTCGATCTTCAGGTTGACGCGCGCGTTGTTTTTCACGCCCACGACCCGAAGCAATGCCCGGATTGATTTTGCGGTCTGTCCGTTGCGGCCGATAATCTTTCCCATATCCGCAGGGTCGACTTTCAGCGTGATCAACACGCCCATCTCATCCACCTTGCGATCGGTATGTACGGCATCCGGAACATCCACGAGCGCTTTGACGACGAATTCAAGAAATTCCTGGTCTTGTGTCATGATTGCCATTGCTTTCGCAAAAAAATTCATACTTCGCTCTCGACCTTTTCAGTATTATTGTCTACTTTCACGATAGGTACCACGCCCCTCTTTTTCCCGCGTATCACGCCTTTTGCCACCAGTATGTTATATGCGGTATCCGAAACCTGGCTGCCTTTCGACATCCAATACAAAATACGCTCATGTTTGAGAATGGTCTCTTTGGTCTTGGGATGATACGACCCCAGCACCTCCATGCCGTTTGATTGCGGCTTTGAGCGCCGCTCACCCACAACCATGCGGAACGCCGGATCGTTTTTCCTGCCCACGCGCTGAAGACGAATGACTAACATACTCGGAGTATGGGGAAAACCGGGGAAAAAGTCAACCATTGCTTAGAGCATGACGAGTCTTTGCTCCTACCGCGCCATACCCGGTGGTACGGGCAGAGCCGGAACAGACAATTTTTTGAGCGCACTGAAATTTCCGTACCGCGGCTTGCGTAAGAAGATTGAAGAATCCCGAATCGCTTCCTTTTTTCAAAAGTCCCTTCGCGATGAGTATCCTTTGCAGCGTTTTGACGTCCTGGTTCCGCATACCATAGGAAAGACTGCGGGTACTGGACCAAAGAAGTACGGTTGAAGCGGTGGGCGTTGGCACCACTGGCGATGGCAGAACAGGGACAGGTCCGCCAACTGCGGAAGGAACAGGTATTCCTGGAGTTGAGGTCGCAATCGTCACCGATGTCGATGTGGCCGGAGACGAGGTCGAAACCGAAACCACGGTTATGGTCGGCGGCGGCGCGACAAGCGTCGTGCCCGACTTGATACCAGAGATCGAGATCGGTGAAATATTCCCGGCCTTATCACGCGCGCGAACCGCGAAATAATACTGTGTGCTTGTTGCAAGATTTTGCGCCGTGTATGATTCTTTGGATCCGGGTCCGTTGGGCTTTGGCGGGCCAAGCAGCACATTCGCGCTATTCCACCACTGCAGCGCGCCGATATCGGGTATCGTGGTGTATGAGGCGCGGATCTCGTAGCTGCTTGAGGTGCCGATTGATCCGTCATCGCCCGGCGCGATCCACGTCAGCACGAGCGAAGTTACCGTGGCGCTTGCCACGTGCAGCGAGGTAATTTCAGCAGGGGGCATGTAGTCAAGAGGAGGTTTTGTCGTGAACGTATTGTCCGTGCCAACCCGCTCCCTGCCTGACGCGTCAGTTGAGCGCACCCGGTAATGGTAGGTCGTATCCGTATCAAGCGGCAAGACCTGGATCTGATGAAACGTCCGCAAACTCGGCTCGATAATGGAATTGATTTCATACGCGCCCGTCGAGCCGTAATCCAGCCGCGTGGTTGCCGGCACATCCGTCGTCCACGAGATAAGCGCGGAGGATTGCGTAATATTGTCCGCAACAACACCCGAGATAGCCGGAGGATTGGAACTCGGGAGCGTTTGGGCGAAAACGGGAATATCTAAGAAAGCGACTGTGATGAAGATAAACAGACCTATTGAAAAAGTTTTTTGAGGATTTAGCATACCTACTGACCTTTCACCATTACCTTAATACAGTCCGCTTGCTCTGAGAAATCCGGTGAGTACCTTCTGATCGCCATTGATCCGCCGTCTTGATCTGTGTATCGCCTGTTTGAGATTTGGCAATCCCCGTACCGGCAATCCAGATATGTCCTTCGTCTTCATGGCAGACCAGAGATATTCTATCGGGTTGAGTTCCGGGGCATATCCGGGAAGCCGTGCGAGCTTCAGCCATTTCTGTTGTGTTTGGACATATTCGGTAACCGGCCCTGCCCGATGCGCGGGAAGTCCATCCCAGATGAGTAAGAGCTTTCTGCCCGCAAGATGCCGCTTCAACTGCTTCAGGTAGAACACAAAGTCTTTTCCGTGCATGCTTCCATGGAAGATCATAAGAAACAGTTTTGATCGGGTGCCTTTGGGAGTCGTGATGATGACTCCCGACATGCTCAAGCTTTTCCATGATCCGGTTGATGCAAGAATGGGCGTTCTTCCTTTGGGCGCCCATGTGGTGCGTACGACCGGCCGTTCTGAAATATCTTTCAATTACGAAACTCCCTTTGATATGGTATCATGCCAATAGCCATGCACTTAAAATGATGAAGAAGTCCATGGCCATTCGTATGAAACCTACCCTCGCAGTGTATCATACCTTGAAGGAAAAAGTAACCTTTCTGTACC
>JACPYI010000039.1 GCA_016196115.1 Candidatus Sungiibacteriota bacterium | reverse complement strand
TCAAGCAAATAATCAAGCCCCCGCAGAAGAGACCCTCCGCCTACCATCACAATGCCCCGATGCATGATGTCAGAGATAAGTTCCGGCGGCGTTTTCTCAATAATTTCTTTCGTTGCTTTTACAAAAAGATTAATGGAAGGCTTAATGGCGGCTCTCACATCGGCATCTCCCACGAGAACCTCACGCGGAAGCCCGGTCACCAGATCGCGCCCTCGCATCGTAGCTTCAAGCGGCTGATCTTGAGGAAGCACGGAACCAATGGCTATTTTTAAGTCCTCGGCGGTGCGCTCGCCCAATAACAATTTAAATTCATCGCGCGCGTAGCGGATAATATCGTGATTCAGCCGATCGCCTGCTACGCGCAAATTTTTTGCGACCACAATGCCGCCAAGCGAGATGACCGCGATATCGGCCGTACCCCCACCGATGTCAATAATCATGTTGCCTACCGGCTCCTGCACTTCCAAACGCACGCCGATGGCGGCCGCCATAGGTTCCTCTATCAAATACACGTCGCCCGCGCCCGCCGAGCGCGCGGCGTCTTTGACCGCCCGACGTTCCACGTCGGTAACGCCCGAGGGAATCCCTATGACCATGCGGGGCCTGAAAAACGACAACATTTGGCGCCCGATCACCCTCCGGATAAAATACGCCATCATCTCCTCGGTGACTTCAAAATCGGAAATAACGCCTTCCACCAAAGGACGCGTTGCCACAATGTGAGCCGGTGTGCGACCTACCATCCGTTTTGCTTCCGCGCCCACCGCCACAATCTGGCCGGTTTTTTGATTGACCGCCACCACCGAAGGCTCATTAATCACAATGCCGCGGCCCCGCACATACACCAGCGTATTTGCCGTTCCTAAATCAATGCCGATGTCGCTTGAAAGCCACCGCCGCCATTCTTCCCACTTTTTCATACCCGTACGTTAGCGAAGTTTTTTAAGCGGCACAAGCGTTGCGTTTGTTTGATTTCTCTGTTTTACTTCCGCGGCGTTTTGAGCGAGTGTCGCCTCCGAAATAACCACGCGCGTGGGAATGCCAATTAAATCCGCGTCCGCGAATTTTTCTCCCGCGCTTACTGCCTCCCGATCATCATAAAGCACTTCTTTCCCAACTCCTGTCAATTCTTTATAGATTTTATCTCCAACATTTTTGATTTTTGATTTTTGATTTTTGATTTCTATCAGATGCACTTGATATGGTGCCACATTCTCCGGCCAGATAATTCCTTTCTCATCGTGATGAATCTCCACGATTGTCCCCATGGCGCGCGATGTGCCGAAGCCGTAACAACCTGCCGATACCACATGATCTTTCCCTTTCTCATCTTTGAAGTGAAGCCCGAACGCGCGCGCGAATGTTTCTTTGAGCGGGAAAATATTCCCGATCTCTATTGCCCGTTCTTCCGTAAATCCGCTTCCACATTGAGGGCATGTTTCTTCCCTACCCTCCTTGAGTTCTTTGTTTGCGGCGTAACCGCATTTTGAACAAAGTGCTACGGTATCTTCCCCCGCTTGCGAGAGTACCTGAAATTCAAGGGAGCGATCAGAGAACGTTCCGCCCGTCGCTTGTGTTTCCACCGCGGTAAGCCCAAGCCGCTCAAAAATCCGCTGATACGCTTCCGTCACTTTTTTGTAATAGTCATCGCGTTCGCGGTCGCTTGCGTGAAAACTATAAAGATCTTTCATGCGAAATTCGCGGCCGCGCAAAAGCCCTGACTTCGCCCGCGGCTCATCGCGAAATTTTGTCTGGATTTGATACACCTTAACGGGAAGATCGTTATAAGAAGCGATATAATGCGTAAGAAGAGAATAAAGAACTTCTTCATGGGTTGCACCCAACGCGTAGTGAGATCCTTCCTTGCTTTGCAAACGAAATAACGCGTCAAATGAGTCCCATCTGCCGGTTTTCTCCCACATTTCTTTTGGATGCAAGGCGGGCATGAGCATTTCCGAAGGTCCAATCGCGTTCATCTCTTCGCGCACGATATGTTCAATTTTTGTAAGCACGCGCAGCCCCAGCGGAAGATACGTATAGACCCCCGCCTGCAATTTATGAATAAACCCCGCGCGAATAAGCAGTCGCGCATTGATTGCCGCTTCATCAGCCGGATTTTCCCGCAATGTTTTTGTAAAAAGTTCCGATTGTCTCATGTGAGTATCCTAGCAACAACAAAAAAAAGAGGCAATCTTTAATGCCTCCTATCTTTTTCTCTCACTTTTGGCGGGATAAATAGTAGCGTGGATCCCACACCCATTGATATATGCCGATCCGTTTGCGCAAACAATTTCTACTACCCGCTCCACTGCGAGAGCATCCAGAACTGATAAGTTTTTATCTTCCAGAATAAACTTGATGCTTTCGCAATTATGCAACGATACACCACCGCGACTTTGATAAGAAGAGGTACGCATCTGTGGCATGCGTAACTTAATTCTGTTGGTAAATCTTGTCATTGCAGACCAGTTTGCGTCGAAGTCGAATCACAGTAATAGCTCGTTTTTGTAATGCGTGAGGCATGTTTACCGTCCTGCATGAGGCACGAAGTATTTTATTCATCGATTCAATTGTTCCTGTGGTGGCCGGAAGATTTAATTGGGAGTAGTCAAGATAGGAACGAAAAGCATGAAATTCTCTTAAAAAATCACGAGCAATCATAACAAGTGTTTTAGGACATTTTGGATTCTTTATGCACCGACGTAGGATGCGCGCGTACGTTCCCATCTTTCTTGCATTTTGATCGGTGATCATATTGCAGACCGTATGGTAAATCATTTCTCGAATAATACGTCCTCTGACGGTTGACCTTCGTCGTCCCAATCGATTTTGCAGAGAATACAATAAATGAAAGTGGCATCGTTGGTGAATCCATCCGCGTTGTTTCGCTATGTTGCCCGATCCTTGGAAACCATCGGAAACCATAGCAAGAACACGCTTGATGAGGCTGCCGGGGAGTCTCGTAAGCGCTTCACGCCAGTGACCAGCTCCCTCATCTCCTGCAATGAGAACAGGATCAAGAAAGACGGCGAAGTTCTCAGTTGCCGGTTTTGCGGCAATCACATAGAGTGTCCATGGCTTTCCTTTGAACACAAACCGGAGACCATCCATGATGAGCGCGTAAGAACGATGGCGGAAACGATCGTGACGAGGACGTGCGGCTATCGCAGCAACCGCATAGCGCATTCGTTTTCGTAATCCAGGAAGAGAAATAGCAGAACGTCGCCTCCATGCTTGATCTGACCCCCATTTAGGAAACCATCAAAAGCTCATTTTCCTCTATGGGAGTGTTGTTATGTTTTAATAATAATTGACCGTTTTGTTTTTGCCAAGCGTCTTCAAATTCTTTGGGAGGCAGATAGCCCAACGAAGAATGAAGGCGCTTTTTTGTATACACGATATCAATGAATTCCGTGACCCGTTTTCGCGCATCCTCGATCGTTTCGTATTCAAAGAGATACACCTCCTCCACCTTCAATGTCCGGAAGAACGATTCGGCAAACGGATTCTGGGTGGGTTCTCCTTTATCCGACATGCTGATCCGGATGTTTTTTGATTTCAATTTCTCAACGTAATCAATCGAGCAATACTGAACCCCTTGATCGGAATGATGATACTGCGGCGTTCCTCTCTGAAGAGCGGTGGTCAACGCTTCAAGCGGCAGTTCTTTTTCCAGCGTGGTTCCTAAACTCCACCCCCGTATGTTTCGGGTAAACACATCGATAATCGCTGCCAGATAACAGAAGCCCTTTTCCAGATAGATGTACGTGATGTCAGCTGCCCAGATGTGATTAGGAAACGCGGGGATGATGTTTCTGATGAGATTCGGGAATTTCTGAAGCGAGTGGTGGGAATTGGTCGTAAACGGCCTATGTCTGCGTCGTTTTCGCATGAGACCGTATTTCCTCATGATGCGCAGGACGCGTTTCTTGTTGATCTGCCAGCCTTGCCGTTTAAGTGCCTGGGTTACGCGTTGATAGCCGTAGAATGGGAGATCATCGAGAACATGCTCAATCTCATCTTTTAAGAAAAGATCAGCTTCTTTTTCGATTGGTTTTCGATACCAGCTTTTCTTGCCTAACCCGATTGCTTCCAGAAACCAGGAAATTGGATCACTTGTTTTTAATTTTTTAACGAACTCTTTTTTTGTTTCTACTGACGGCTTAAGCTCCCGTACACTTTTTTTAAAAACTCATTCTGGACGGCGAGCTTTCCGATCATGCGTTCCAGATCTTCAATACGCCTTTCTTTTTCGTTGCCATCTCTCGGTGTTTCAAAGAGGGTTGGCGCATATTTCAGGAATCGATCTTTCCAGGTTCCAATAATGGTCGGATGACAATCAATTTCTTTTGCTAATTCGACCGCGGATGCTTCTCCTTTAAGAAGCCGGAGGACGACATGAAATTTGGTGTCGCCTCCGAATTGTTTTCTTTTTTTCATACATGTTCAGCATAGCAGAAAATGAGACTCGAGTGCAGTCACCAAACGGGGGTCAGTTCATTTCGGGTAGACGGCCTCTAATCCCATGAGCCGCATCAGACGCCGGATGCGATGCCTGCCGATTGAAATGCCGTGTTCGTCCTTGAGTTCGTGCCTCATCCTTCGTGACCCATAAAATGGACGGTCGGTGTAGATTTCATC
>JACPYI010000038.1 GCA_016196115.1 Candidatus Sungiibacteriota bacterium | reverse complement strand
GGAGATATCAACAACCGATGGTCTTTTGCCGCCATGGGCATTGCGGTACAGATGGCGCAGTGGACGGCATGGAAACAACAAAGGTCAACATGGGAGGTTAAATCAGCTGTGTTGGGGGTGTGAAAACTCCCCGACCCCTCATTTAGATATTTCTCCCAGGGGGATTTTGTCCTGCATAATTTCTGAAGTACTGCTCATTCCCAGACCTTCTTTCTCATCCAATTCTTTGACGATCATGGCACGGCGCGAGGCCAGTGGTCCGTTATTCAGAAAGTCGATCTCGTTCGCAGCATCACTTCCTTTTCCGATGAGAAAAACCGACGCGGCAACGGCAAAGATTGCGATCACCGCAAAGCTCATTATGGAACGCTGTTGTTGGATATTCAAAGGGTTCATATTTTTTTATTATTGATGTTCGCTTGTTATTTTCCCTCCGAGGGTGCGCAACTGGTTTAATGCCTCGGTCACCTCTTCCGGCTTGAATGTTTTCGAATGCCACTGATACTGAAATTCCATGAAATCAACCGCCTTGCCGGGAATGTTGTGCGAGATGATCATGACTGGTTTTTCAAAAATCGACTGCGCTTCCTCGTATGCGTTTACGATTTCGACAAAGTTGTGGCCGTTGATCTCCAGCACATGCCAGTTGAACGCCTCATACTTTTCGCGCACCGGCTCGAGCGGCATGACGTGTTCGGTCATGCCGTCTATCTGGATATTATTGCGGTCTATGAGGCAGGTCAGATTGTCCAGTTTCAATTTTCCTGCAAGCATGGCTGCCTCCCACGTCTGCCCGCAATCCTGCTCACCGTCGGACAACAGGCCGTAAATATTAATTTTTTTATCATCCATCCGCGCCCCGATCGCCATGCCGACCGCTTGCGAAAGCCCGGACCCCAGAGGCCCGGAGGTGGTCTCAAGTCCTGGCAAACTGGTGCGGTGCGGATGCCCCTGCAGCCGGCTGCCAAGTTGGCGCAGCGTTTGCAACTCCTCAACCGGAAAATATCCGGCGCGAGCCATAGTCGCATACAACACCGGACAGATATGCCCATTGGAGAGCACCACGCGGTCCCGATCCGCCCAGTCCGGTTTCTTCGGATCATGCTTCAAAATATGAAAATAGAGCGCCGTAAATATATCCGCCATACCCAGCGGCCCAGCCACATGCCCTGATCCGGCCTTTACCACCATCCCAATAATATCCTGCCGGATGGTGTTGGCCATCTCCTCAAGAAATTGTATCTTGTCTTCGTGCAGGTGCGGCATAGTACGGATTTCAAAGGGACGCCATTACGTCTTGCGCTCGATAAATGCAAGAATATATCTCGTATAGTCATTAAACTCCATGATTGCCTCACGAATGCTTTTTTGAAGCAGTGCGCGGTCAATATTGTTGTAATCATGCACGAGCGCGTTGCGCAGACCCACGCTCGGCGCAATCTTCTCGGCAAATTCCTTCGGATACACCCCCATCTCGGCCAAGCGCAAAAATGTTTCGCGATATTTCCGAATTGTCTCAAGATGCGCCCCTCGCTCCGCAATAAGATGCTGGTTGATGTCAATGGCGCGGCCGATGACACGTTCAAGCAGTCGTTCTACGATTGCCTGAGTTCGGTAGTCCTCCGCGATCTTTTCAATCGTCAAATCGGCAAATTCGCCTAAGCGCAACAGCTCATCTTCAATCAATCCCATTTTCCGTTTGATGAAATCAGCGTCAAGCATATGAAAATGTTGTGCCGTACTGCCGGGCGAGCAATGTTTGTTTGGCGCGGATCATGGTATCTTCCAAGCCGCGCAAATCCTCGCTCTCCATAAAATCGCGGAATGCAAGCGCTTTGAACTCGGTGTAGTTGGCAGTATCACCGTACAGAAGCAGCCCATCGCGCGCAATCAAGCGACGGAGCAACGGATCCGCATGCGCAAGCAGAACAAGATCAATCCCTTCCGACACACCTTCGCCGATCGCCACGCTTAATTCGCCCACGATATCCATAAATTCCTGAGCTTTCACATCCTCGCGGCGTAAAATCGCAATATCCAAGTCGCTGTCCCCCGCCTGTGTTCCCTTTGCATATGAGCCGTACAGAATAACGAGATCAAGATGATGGCGTACGCCAACATGGGCAACTCTTCGAGCCATCTCCTCAAGAAATTTTATTTTGTCCTCGTGCAAATGGGGCATGAGCTCACGATGATTCTTTTTCTTGTAATCTATTGAGTATATCCGTTGTCTTATGTATCATAGCCCATTTCCGAAGATATTTCCAATCAAGCTTCGGTTGCATTCTTAAAATTGACTTTATATCTTCGTATTGTTTTGCTGATTCACCCGACTGAAACCATAATAATTTGCTCAAAATGAGATCTTCCGGAGATACGAAATATACGGGATTTCCAAGAATATCCTGCGGCATTCGACGATTCAGTTGGCTCCGGTCAAACGGCATTCCTTCTATCACAAAAAAGTCAACCTTCACGCCCGTTACACCGTCGATAAAATTAAACTCTCCGCGCCGTTCTAATGCCCGCTGCATCATAGCAGTATCAATATAACTTGCCTCACTCAATGTCTGAAGCGCCTCTGCGAGAGAGGCAATATGCCGCTGTGCCATGAGGATTATGATATCAATATCTGCCGTAAAGCGCGGCCGCGCCCACACAAAAACCGCCATGCCGCCGGTAATCGCGTAGGGAATATCTAGTTGCTCAAGAATCTGAGCGACTTTAATAAGCAGATGGCGCGGGTCTATCTCTTCCATGGATGCGAAAATCTATTTTCTCGGGGTTTAACGCTTTGGCAAGAAGCCAGAGTTTTGCCGCAATCTTAAGCTTTTTGTCCGCAGACATTTTCTGAAAAATGCCATCTTGAATATCCTGCGCAGTTTGAGAGCCGGTATCATTTGCCACCTCTTCAAGAAATTTTATTTTGTCCTCGTGCAGGCGGGGCATGAGTTAATTTAATTCAGACATTTCTTAATTCCTCAATTGCTTTCTGCATATCCTGTTGATTGAAAATAGCCGCACCGGCAACCAGCAGATTCGCTCCCGCATCTGCGGCTCGTTTTGCGTTATCCACAGACACGCCTCCGTCAACTTCTATTATACACCCGGGACATGCGTTTCGTACATGGGCGATTTCCCCAAGCATTTCCGAGTGTATCTGTTGGCCCGATGCGCCCGGCTGCACGCGCAACAGCAATACCATATCCACTTTCTGAAGCCACGGATCGAGCAATGCGACCGGAGTGTCGGGCCTTACGGCAAAGCCGACTTGTATTCCGGCATCATGGCATTTTCGGATAATCAGTTCCGGATCTGTCAAAGCTTCGAAATGTGCGATTACGCGCCTGATTGGCTCTGCCAGCCATTGCTCAATTACTGTCTCTGGCTTCTCAACCATCAAATGCACTTCTGCGTTCAGCTTCGTCTCAAGCCGCGGCAAATCGGCCGGGTTTCGCCACGTCTCATGTTTCGAAAACACCCCATCCGTCACGTCCAGATGGCACCACGAAACATACGGCTCGACCTTCGTGATCCGTTCCTGTACTTCCGCAAAAGTCGGCACGTTGATGGAAGGAATTATATCTGCCACAGAATGTCAAATGTCAAAGTTCAAATGCCAAAAAATATTTTTAGATTTTGAGCTTTGATCATTAATTTGTCATTTGGATTTCGTCATTTGAAATTTCTCGTCTCTATCTCTGCAATCTTCTCCAACCTCCGCACATGCCGCTCCTCTCCGCTGAATTCCGTGCCGAGCCATATGGTTACGATTTCCTCTATAGCCGCTTCATCCAGCCAGTCCGCCGGCAGCACGAGTATGTTTGCGTCTTCGTGCTCGCGCGACTGTTTAGCGACCTGCATATTCCAACAAAGCACAGCCCTGATGCCGCAAAATTTATTCGCGACCATATCCATGCCATGCCCTGATCCGCACAAAAAAATCCCTTTGTGTATCGAAGGATTTGCGGCTACTTTTTCTGCCGCGTCTCGCGCAAAATCAACATAGTCATCCCCTTCCGCATATGCCATCGCGCCCGCGTCTTCAAACGCGATATTCCGCTCGGTCAAAAACCGCTTGATGGCCTCTTTAAGTTGAAAGCCCCGATGGTCTGCGCCAAGATAAAGCATGATCCAAGTATATCACACCTCACCTGCAACTGCACGGCGGGCGTTGATTTTGATGTTCTGCACGATACCGACGCCGATGAGCAGCGTAACCAAGCTCGATCCGCCGTAGGAGACAAAAGGCAACGTGATGCCGGTGATGGGCAGGACGCCCATATTCATGCCGACATGGATAAAACTTTGCACAAAAATGTAGGCGGCAAAGCCGTGGCAGTAGACGCGCGAAAAATTGTCGGAGGAGCGCATGCCGATCTGCACGATCCGCCACAACACAATGAACAGGAGCAGCAGTATCGTGATGGTCCCGACAAATCCCCACTCTTCGACGAATGCGGCGAAAATAAAATCGGTCTCGGCTTCAGGAAGAAAATGCAGATGCGTCTGCGACCCATATCCAAGCCCTTTGCCCCAGACGCGGCCTGATCCGACCGCGATCATGGATTGAAGCATCTGATACCCGGCGCCTTTGGGATCTCGATACGGATCGAGAAAAGTGACAATGCGCGATTTCTGGTAGGGTTTGAGCGCGCTTGTCCAGCCGACAAACGCAAGCAGCGCAAAAATACACACCAAGAGTACGAGATGGCGCAGCTTCATGCCGGAAAACACAACCACCGCAATCCATATTGCCACGAGAATAATTGCGGAGCCAAGATCCGGCTGCGCCAGCACGAGCAGCGCGGGGAGTGCCGCGTACACGCCTGATACAATCAAATGCCGGATCCGATAAATTTCAACATGGCGCTTTGAGAAAAACTTCGCGAGTAAAATGACAAGGGCCAATTTTACCAATTCTACCGGCTCGATTGAAAAACCGCCAAAGGTGAGCCACGATCTGACTCCGCGGATCACGAATGCGCTCGAGATAACCAGAAGCAGCAGTGCCACTGATATTCCGTAAAGCACCAGCACCGCGGCGGTCTGAGTCCGAAACAGGCGGAAGTCTATGGTGCTTGAGATAAAAAGTAAAAACAAACCGATTGCAGACCAAACCAGCTGGCGCGTGAAGAAATGGATGGGCTTCACTCCGGACATGCTGAAAAGCGAAACCAGACCGAGAAGCATTAATAAAAAAACGGCGCCGGCAAGCCCCCAGTCGTATTTGCGGATATGCTGAAAGATGAACAATTCTTTATGTCATTCCCGCGAAAGCGGGAATCCAGATTCAATACCAACTGGATTCCCGATCAAGTCGGGAATGACACCACTAAGGTTTGATAATTAAATCCGGGTCGAATATATTGAGACGAGTTCCCACTTCGACCGAAGCTACCGCTCCGGACAGTTCCTGCGGCCAGATCAGGCGGACGGGATTGTGCGATCCGGCACGGACATTTTCCAAAACGCTGCGATTTGTCCCGAGCAAGTTGCCGTCTTTATCAAGCACCAGAACATACACATCGACCGACCGGTAATCATATGGTGTACTGTTGAAAATAGAGGCGTCCACTGCGCCCTGTTTTTGTCCGCCGGCCGCGACCACCTTGTACTCCCGCCGCTCCGCAAACACGTTGGGGTGGATGTCTTTTCGCACCTGCCAGTCAATACTCACGATCCGGAATTCAACCAGGCTCGGATCGCGTGAGGTCACGATGGAGGGCTCAATGATGGGCGTGCGCTCCTGCGCCAGAAGATACGTCTCCCCGGTCTTCTTGGTGACCAGTCCAAATTCGTCGAACACCGCAAACTCATAGACCACGTGTCCCGAGGACAAAACTTCATTCTGGTTTTGCACGAGCGCAGCCGCATCAAACACGTTGTCCCGCACCTTGACCGCGCGCGCCCAAAACGTCGTGATCGCTTTGGGATGCTTCAACTCGCACGGGCCGCACGGCCCGCCGCAATCAACGTTAAACTCCCGCTGATTCTGCTTGTTGTCCATGCAGCTTGGCGCCGGCAAGAATTTCTGAAAAACCCAAAACCAGACCCCGGCAAACACCGCCAGAATTAGTATGGTGATCAAAAGCTGTCTTCGCGCCCGCCATGAGAACATGACTTCATAATACTGCAATTTCGAGAAAAATAAAACCGCCGCATCTTGGGTATGCCGGCGTACCCTACTTTCCCGGGACTTGGTTTAGTCCGAGTATCATTGGGTCCAAGCGCTTTCACTTCTCTGTTCGGAATGGGAAGAGGTGGGTCACACTCGGATAAAACACCGGCAAACGCAAAATGCGGCGGCCGTGCAATCAACAAGAAAAATTAAAAGAAAAACGTTGCCGAATACGCTCTATGCATATTCTCTTTGTGCCATTTCGCAACACGTTCGATCTCTTAGTACTGCTCGGCTGAAACGCTTGCGCGCCTTACACCTGCAGCCTATCAACGTCGTCATCTCCGACGGATCTATGGCTGACGCAACTGCGAATCGCCAATCGCTCACCACTAACTTTTTTGGAGATTGAAGATTAGAAATTCGAAGTTGCGTCAGCACGATACCTCATCTTGGGGCATGCTTCGCACTTAGATGCTTTCAGTGCTTATCACCACCGAACATAGCTACCCAGCGTTGCCCCTGGCGGGACAGCTGGCAGACCAGAGGTTCGTTCATCCCGGTCCTCTCGTACTAGGGACGACCCCCCTCAAGTATCAACGCCTGTAGTAGATAGGAGACCAACCTGTCTCACGACGGTCTGAACCCAGCTCACGTATCTTTTTAATCGGCGAACAGCCGAACCCTTGGCACTTTCTCCAGCGCCAGGATAAGATGAGCCGACATCGAGGTGCCGAACTCCGCCGTCGCTGTGGACGCTCGGGCGGAACTAGCCTGTTATCCCCGGGGTAGCTTTTATCTGATGAGCTCTGACCTTGTTCTAGTAAGTGTCATCGGATCACTAAGCTCTGCTTTCGCACCTGCGCGGCATATCCGCCTTGCAGTCAAGCCGGCTTCTGGCTTTGCCCGTCCATCCCGGTTTCCATCCGGGACAAGCCGACCTTAATAGACCCCTCCATTACTCTTTAGGCATTGTGTTCCCCAATTTATAGCGCATTGAAGGTATCTCGCGCGCTACTTGTGTTATCAATTTCGAAAACCGTTCGGCCGATTCTGATATCACATATATTCGCCAATACGTTTTTGTCTCGCGAATCTGCCGATGTAGCGCGGTTTTTATTTCATACTGCATCAATACCTCCTGTATGTTCTTTAATTCCGGCACGGTATACCCGTGCGTATGGATAATGAACGTTCTATGCCGATTCGATTTAAACGATCCGTCATCAAGATACCAGATTGCGATTGCAAGCGGTGTCAGCATTTTTTTCAACATCCGTGGAATTACCTTTTTCTTTTCGTCAGTATAAAATTGCTGACCATAGAAACGAAGTATTCCCAACGAATACGTAGAGAATCCGTACAGTGCGATCGTGCATTTGGTTCCCTGCGGTAAAACGCCTGAATGAATGCGCATACGCGGTACTGCGCCCACCAACGGCTGTAATTGCCGATACAGCCAGTCAACATACTCTTTTTGTTTGAGCGAGTGTTGAATCTTCAATCGGTATGTGCGTCCGTTATTGAGTGTTTCCAAATGTCCATCGCCCAGTAGTGTTCCAACTATGATACTACGTTGGCGCTTGCTTAATCGAATCATTTGCTTATAATTCTCGATGCTTTGTGAATGCATAATTGGGTCTTCCAAAAATTATGCGCGCTCGCGCAGTATTTTTTTGGAATGCTTACCGTTGCCGATAAGATCAGACTATATCATCCCAGCGCATACAATTACATGCTGGGTTCGGCGTATAGTCGTTGAGGACTTTCTTTGCAGTCACGCAAAGGTTGCCTGCTGGTTGTCCGCCGGCCTTTTATAATAACAGCACCACCTCCCGATTTTCAGTCTGCTACTCGCAGGACTACGGGAAGGTGCCACGGAGATTCCAGCATATAGCCGAATGTTTTCACTATATCCATTATAGTGCCCCCTCGTGATTAGAAATGGAGATCCAATCACCCTTAAGGGTTGTGCCCCACAAAAACTGCCCGCCAGACACTGTCCCGATCCGCTGTACCTTTTGGGATTTCGGATCGGTGAGAATTAAAAACGATCAAGAATGGTATTTCACCGACGGATCCATGCCGCCCGAAAGCGACACTTCAAATCCTCCCATCTATGCTACGCATGAACGCTTGTAACTCAATATCAAGCTACAGTAAAGCTCCCGGGGTCTTTTCGTCTAACTACAGGTAACCGGCATCTTCACCGGTATTGTATTTTCACCGAGCTCTTGGTTGAGACAGTCCCCCAGTCGTTGCGCCTTTCGTGCGCTTCGGAACTTCTGCTGACACAATCACCAATCATTAATTTCTAATTGCTGAATAAATTGGTATTGCACCCGCATCTTTCGATGCGGCATGGACTATATCTTTATCCCGACAAGTCAGGATACTTGCGTGTAGTCTCTACGGACTCCCAACACCTTTTTAGCTCTCTACAATATTAAAGAGCTAAAAAGGTGTTGGGTTGCCTCGGTATTGCCATAATTTATGTCTCAACAAATTTTAGGTTTCACCGATACAGCAAGTTTTACTTTCAGAAAACACACTGAAAGATTGCGCATAAAATCACTTCTATGCGGGGCAAGTTTCCTTACCCGAAAAGGAATTGCGCTACTTTAATACGGTTCATTTATGTTAGCTCATGGTCGCCCATGAGATCGGGCTATATCATCTTCCGCCAGCGGTTTACTGTGTGGAAGTTTGGCGTATAGTCTCTGAGGATTTCATTTGTGAATCAAGATAATCGTTCAATGAATATTTTCTCTTTCGTCCCCGACCTTCGTTGAGACGCTCCGTAGTTTTAAGATTTCTTGAAAGCCGCCGGGAGTTGTATGCCCATTGCGATTCATAATCTCGATAATCTCTTTGAATATCGAGAAGTTTTTCTTTTTTGTTCCATAATTTTATATGGAATTCACAAATGATCTTTCCTGCGGATTGTCTCTCTTGAAATGATTTTTACTGCACGGATGAACGAATTTCCGCACGAGTACATTCCAAGTGAAATCGAGATGTTCCCGCATATAGCCAAATTTTATAACTACAGACCGTAATCCTATAGTTACCGCAGACATTGACGAGGGCTTGACACCCAGAGCAGAACAATATTGATGTAATCGCAATCACTCCACAAGAATGTTTAACCTTCTCGCATTGGTCAGGCGTCAGCCCGTATACGTCCTCTTACGAGTTAGCACGGACCTGTGTTTTTGGTAAACAGTCGCCAGGGGTACTTTCGCTGCGGCCCCGATTGCTCGGGGCAGGCCTTCTCGCGAACTTACGGCCGCTTTTTTGCCGAGTTCCTTAACCAAGAATCACTCGTTCGCCTTGGTCTTCTCGACCTACCCACCTGTGTCGGTTTCCGGTACGGGCATATCGTGATATTTTTAGACACTTTTCCGGGAAGCGAGCTTTGCCAGATTTCCAAAGCATTGCTGCAAAGGATTTTCGCTGCGCTTGGAATCGGGCATGACCCCGGCCGGCGGATTTTCCTACCGGCATTCCTTACGCCCCGAACGTCAAATCCAATAATGCGCTTGGCATACTGCGCTCCGTCCTGCCGTCAAAACACGATACAGTGCAGGAATATTAACCCGCTGTCCATCGCCTGCGGCATTCGCCATCGGCTTAGGCCCGACTAACCCTCCGTTGTTTGTCATTGCGGAGGAACCCTTGGGTTTTCGGCGGAAAGGACTTTCACCTTTCTTGCGGTTACTTGTGCCAACATTCTCTCTTCATATCGCTCCACAGTCCCTCACGGGTACTGCTTCACTGCAATACGAATGCTCTCCTACTGCTTGCGCAATCGCGAATTGCTGATCTTTAATCATAAACTAGTGATTGATGATTAGCGATTCGTGATTGCGCAAGCCCGCGACTTCGGTACTATGCTTAGCCCCGAGTATCTTCGGCGCAAAGTCTCTGGGCGAGTGAGCTGTTACGCACTCTTTAAAGGATGGCTGCTTCTAAGCCAACCTCCTCGATGTATAAGAAACTTCACCACCTTTTTACACTGAGCATAGATTTAGGGACCTTAGTCGGCGGTCTGGGCTCTTCCCCTCTTGCACGACGGAGCTTAGCCCCCGCCTGCTGACTCCCGGAATAATCTATGTGGCATTCGGAGTTTGATTGGTTCGCCTGGCTTTCACCATGTACGAACCATCCAGTAGCTCTACCTCCACATACACATGATCCGGGGCTAGCCCAAAAGCTATTTCGGAGAGAACCAGCTATTTCCAGGTTCGATTAGCTTTTCACTCCTTACCACAGGTCATCCGAAGGCGTTGTACGACCTACCGGTTCGGGCCTCCTGCCGGTGTTACCCGGCATTCACCCTGCCCATGGCAAGCTCACCTGGTTTCGGGTCTTTGTCATGCTACCTGCTGAAGCAATCGCTAATCATTAATCATAAATCGCTAACAAAATTAGTGATTATCGATTTTCGATTCACGATTGCGTAAGCTACGCGCTGTTAACACTCGCTTTCGCTGTGCCTTCATGCCGTCAGGCATTTAGACAAGTAGCATGCCAAAACTCGTTGGCTCATTCTTCAATAGGCACGATATCACCGCGCTCCGCGCGGAAGCTCAAATGTCCAAGTTCAAATTTCAAAAAATGATTTGACATTGGGTTTTTGTCATTTGGATTTCCGTGCGAAGCACGGCTCTATCTCCTTGTAAGCGTATGGTTTCAGGTACTATTTCACCGCCCTCATCGGGCTGCTTTTCACCTTTCCCTCACGGTACTAGTTCACTATCGGTCATCAAGTGTATTTAGCCTTGGGAATCTAGTCCTCCCTGCTTCCTGCCCAGTCTTCGTACGGGGCAGTACTCAAGATTGATAACAAAGAGCCCGAAACCGTTTTCGTGTACGGGGCTGTCACCCTCTCTGGCCGGCCTTTCCAGGACCGTTCTCCTAACGAAGCTTCGAATTGTATCGCTCTCTCCCTCGATTGCTCTCGGGACGTCATCATCTTACAACTGTCCCGACACACATTAAATAAATTTAATGAAAGTCGGGACTCTGGGCTAATCCCTTTTCACTCGCCGCTACTAAGGGAATTGACCGCTGCCTTGCAACGAAAATCCAAATGACAAAAACCAAATGACACATTTGAAATTTGGACTTTGACATTGGACATTCCGTTGCGAAGCAACGGCATTGTTTTCTTTTCCTCCGCTTACTGAGATGTTTCACTTCAGCGGGTTAACTTCTTGCTTGCGCAAGATTATCCCGGTTTAAATCAGGATAGGGTTGCCCCATTCGGACACTCCCGGATCAAAGGTTGCTCGCCACCTCCCCGAGATTTATCGCAGGCACGCCACGTCCTTCATCGCCACTTGATGCCAAGGCATCCTCCATACGCCCTTATGCGCTGCGAAACGGCACAAAAAGAATAGCTCTTTCATGCTGTCTGCAACGATTTTATCTTTTTCTTTTTCCTGTAATTACAATACTTATACTTTTAGTTTTCAATGTGCCATCCGTTCTGCATATCCAGATAAACAAAAAGAGCCGTCTCCGGCGGCTCCCTCAAACCCCATTCTCGCCCCATTTTACAAGAGCGAAAAACACCTGCATTTGAGCCGCTTTTTTACTCTAAATTGTGTTCCTGTACGCATTGTTCTCCATTATACGCGTAGTTGCGGGATTGTCAATAGTAATTGGATCCTTTATACTGGAATTATGAAAAAAACAATTACTCTTCCGAAAACCGAATACGAGCGGCTGCAAAAGATAGCCCAGCGCTATGAACTTTTACGCAATCTCACGAGCGAAGATTTTGAGGGATCATCTCTTATGAGGGACGACGCTCTTGAGGCATACGCGCATCCCGATCGTATTAAGCGATCTCTCGCCAAAGCAGTCAAAAAATATCCGCCCCGTTCTTCATGACTATAATCCCAACCGATGATTTCAAACGCTCCGCCGCAAATCTTCCCATAGAAATACGGCAACTCTGCGCTATTCAATTTCATCGCTTCAGCCAAGATCACAACGACCCGAGATTGCATATCAAAAAAGTACGTTCACTCAAAGGCATATTCTCGCTCCGCATCACACGACGCTACCGGGCTTTTTTCTATTTTCAAAACAGAGATATAGCGATCTTTTTTGACATTGACCATCGAAAGGATAGTTACCGATAACAGAAAAAGCAAAACCCTCTCATCATCGCTGATGAGAGGGGTAAAACTGTTGCCTACGCTTGGGCTAGAAGAGTTTGCCTTCTGCTCGTTGCAGAAGACCCCGTGCGTGGTTCATCACTACCATACCATCCACATGCGCCCAATCCGACCGGCGGGTTGCTGCAGCGACATAATTTCGTAACAAGTGGGTACGGTACTGTCGGTCACTCATCTCCTTCTGGTGGTAAGGACGGTGACCTGTCGGTATGCATGTCCCCAGCTTGTCAAGAAAGTGGATTTCATCCGCAGTCGAATGACCACGCAAATCTCTGGTCTGTTCCATTTTGTGCTCTCCTTTCGTAACCCATTAAACCACTCCCCGAACCATTCGGGGAAGGAACATGAAAGGAAGTATATCATCATTATCATCATCATCATCTGTCAATAGCAACAACAAAAAACGCCCTACATAGGACGTTTTTTAAGACCAAAATTAACAGAAGCTACCTCCTGATCTCCTCTCTGATGCGGCCGAGGATGGCTGCGGCTACGTCTTTGCCGCCGATGCCGAATGAGAGGCCGAAGGCCAGGGCAAGAGCCGCAACGATGCCGGTGAGGAGGGTCTGGATCAGGGCAGTGGCAACGCCAAGCTGCAGGAAGACGGCGATGAACGAGAATATCCAGATAGCCCAGCGCACCACCAGGCCGACCAATGCGCCGTTATATCCGGCGGAACTGACTGATGCGCGCGCGATACGCTCTCCCACATCGGCAAGAACGCCCGCGATGATCAAGATCAGCGCGGCAATCGCGACATTCGGGAGATACATCAGCACGTCGCGCAGAAATTCCGAGACCTGCGTCAGGCCGAGGATGTTCACCGACGCGAGCAGAAACACGACGACGATAAACCATCGCACTAACCCGCCGATAAACACGCTGCCCTGCATCTTGAACCCGGCGTGCTGAAGCATTTTCTCGACCTCAAGCTGCGAGAGCACATGGTCGATACGAAGGGCTTTGAGAATGTGTTCAATCGCCTTTCCAACGGCCGTTGCCACAACAACGCCGATCACAAAGAGAATAATTGCCCCAACAACCGAGGGAAAGATCGCAAACACCGAGGCCCACATCTGCTGAAACGAATACACAAGACTTTCTCCGACTTGATTAAAAAACATAATAGGTAAAAATTTTAGCTTATAACACGACCTTTAGTTCTGGATCCACGCCTTCGCGGGAATGACACAAAAGACACGCCTTGCGCTTTTATCTATTTTACCGTACAATCTCCGAGAAGCAAAGACAGAGTTATCCACATAGAGTAACGATAAAACATAGAACGTAAAACGATAAAAAGTTCCTCTTGTTCTACGTTGTATGTTCTTATGCTTTCTTATACCGACTTAAAAAAGGGCGTTATTTTTCTTAAAGACGGGGACCCATACGAGGTGCTCGAGGCAAATTTCTCGCGCATGCAACAGCGAAAAGCCGTGGTACAGACGAAGATCAGAAATGTCAGAACTGAAAAAACCTATGAAGTCGCACTGCAAGCAAGTGATTCTTTCGAAGAGGCCAAGATTGAACGAAAACGGCTTGTTTTTCTCTATGCTCACCGTAATGAATACATTTTCACCGATCCGGCAAACAAGAAAAATCGTTACACACTTGCCGAAGGCACGCTCGGCGACAAAATAAAATGGCTGAAGCCGAATACGGAAGTCGTTGCAGTGTTCTTTGGCGAGAAACTGCTCGGTATTATGCTGCCTATCAAAATGGATCTGAAAGTAACTGAAGCGCCGCCAGGCCTGCAAGGCGACCGTTCAAATTCCGGCAATAAATCTATCACCCTTGAGACGGGTACCGTCATCCAAGCACCCCTGTTCATCAACACCGATGATATTGTCCGTATCAATACTGAAACCGGAGAATACACCGAACGAGTTGAAAAAGCATAGCTAGTGCATCACACGTAATTTATAGAGTACTGCTTTCTGCCCCGAAACAAGTATTCTATATTTCCCAAGTACATCCCAATCTCCGGAACATTTTTCCATAGCGTCCTCAAAAATTTCCGGCTGTCCGATCAGAATTACAGCCATGCCGTTTTTTTTCAATACTCTTAGGAATTCTTTCAGCATCTTGAAGTAAAAATCGACAAGAGACAGAGTTGTTTTCTGAAATATACCCCAAGGCGGGTCGGTAATGATTTTGCTGATTGAATTGTCGGGTATCTTATCCAAAGATAACGCATCTCCATGCATGACGCGCATTTTTTTATTTTTCAACCTCTTTTTCAATTGCTCGAACATATGCTTAGTTTGATTCCAGAATCTAACGCAATATAATTGGCGCGCCGCGCCAAAAGTGATAGCGTTTGATTCTATGAAAAAGTATAAAAGATTGGGGTTGGATGAGCGGGAAGAAATCAGCCGAATGCTCGCTCAAGATGGTTCGTT
>JACPYI010000035.1 GCA_016196115.1 Candidatus Sungiibacteriota bacterium | reverse complement strand
CTTTAATCCATTGTGGGTTGAGCTTGGGAGTTTGTGTATGTTGTTTTGATGCCGTGGTATGCTTGTTCATGCATCCATGATACCAGAATCAGCATATTTCCTCACTTTTTGTAGGGAAAACTCCCCGACCCCTCAAATATCCTGAACATAAGAAGCAATGATACTGCTCACACTCGTGCTGCTTTTTAACACAGGAGTAGCCGGCGCATTTACCAAAAGGACGCCGTTATATATATGGAGCTTTGCTGCCGGACTCGTAGTTCCAATTCCCACATTCCCTCCATACGGATTAAGCAGAAGATTATTCGTGGTGCCTGCTGATGAGATGATCTGGTTTCCTGATGATGCTGCTATGGGCGCTGCAAAGGTTGAGGTGGCTGATGTGGAGGATACGATGATGTTGCCGGTGACGGAGAGATTGGTGCCGAGAGAGGTTGCAAATACCGAGGTGGCAATGGCAAGGAGAACGCTGATGGCAAGGGCGAGAGTTGTTGAGAGAGATCGTTTTTTGGATATAAAATTCTTCATGCTTCTATGATACCCCCCCCCCCCCCGACCGAGTCAAACAAGGGGGGGGTGTGGATAAGTTTATTTTAATCAGCAAGCATGGCAGCGTTTTCAGCATATGAGCACGCAACTCTCCGCGCTCTGGAAAACAAAAGAGAACAGTACACAACTTTTAAGGAATGAGCGTGGTCGATAATAATATGTTCTGCGAGGTCTCGATGCGGTTGTTTTTGAGCTTGACAGCGCATATGAACTACTATACACTTCAGTTATTAGTGGCTTCGGCCTCCGAGGATCCCGCACTTGTTGCGGGATTCGATTTTTTTAGGTAGGCGACGATATTTTCAAGCAATAAGCCGAACTCCTGCTCGGAAATCATGCCGATCTTACGAATCAGCCTCTTGGTACTCGTAGTCTTCAGTTGAGAAAGACAAGCCCACGATATGCCGTTCTCATGAGTAATTTTTAAATAATGTTCTCCGGTGCGAGCTTTTGATGTGAGCGGAATCGTCCACACCATTTGCCCGTTAAACTTCTTGAGAATCAAAACCGGCCGCTCAAAATTTTCATTTTTACCGTCTGATTCAACGCCGACATTCACGCCTACCGAGCACCACCACACTTCGCGCTCATAAAAGAAGAAATCGCGCCGTATCGTTTTGGCATCAATTTCTTTTTTCACCGTATTCCATTGGTCAAAATCTTTTTCCATTCTACATTTCCTTTTCCTCCGTCATCGCCTCGTCAAGCCGCTCAAGAATCCCTTCAGTGGAAAATCCGTAGGTTTCGTAGTCGCCGATGAATTCGGCGGCGTGGAGGCCTTGCGAATCTCGCACACTTGGACGCGCTTCGTGAAAATCGGAGCCGGCGGTGCGCAGGAGATGATACGTGGTGACCAGGCCTTCCAGATATTCAACGTCGTCCTCGGTGTGTGATGGATTGAAAACCTCCACACCTTTGATTCCCCACTCAATAAGTTTTTGCAACATTTGTTCGAGTCCATCCGGATCGTTGCGGAAGTGGATTGCAGGGTGCGACCAGACGGCGACTCCTCCGGCGTGGCGAATCAACTCGATCGCATCGTGCGCTGAAATATGCGGCCGGCGGACATAGTTGGGGCTGTCGTCCGCCAGGAATGCTTCGATAAAATCGTGCACCGTCGAGACGCCGCCGAGCTTTGCCTTGTTCTCAGGATGCGCGAGCACCGCGCGCGCCAGATGCGGCCGCGCAACCACGGCACCGGTTGCCTGTTTGCGCACATCATCCCATGTCACCGCAAATCCGGAGTGCCGCAGATTTTCAACCATTTGTTGCGCGCCCGCAATGCGGCCCTGTTTTGATTCTTCAAGTACCCCGTGCAGTTTTTCATTCGCGCAATCAATCCCGTACCCGAGGATATGCAACCCGTGCTCTTCAACCGACATCTCAATGCCGGGGATTACGCGTACACCCAATCCGCTGCTTGCGATTATGGCTTCCGCAACCCCCGCCACCGTATCATGATCGGTGATCGCGATCGTCATAACTCTCCGTTCCGCCGCCATACGCACAATTTCGGCCGGCGTGTGTTTGCCGTCGGACGCGGTTGATTGGATTTGTAGATCAAATGCGTTCATGATGGCAAAAGCTCCGGACATCTTCAAACCTCAAAGGTAAGGAGCGCCTCGTACAATCCCGTCCTGGGGTTTTTTCGTACATCCACGTCCGAATATGAGACCGCCCGAATCTCATTTTCGAACCGATCGGTTGCAATGCCAGCCAGTTCGCCGGACAAGAAATTCTCGCCGAATTTTTTAAATGTGACGCCGGTAAACACCGCGCCCTTGCTGTCCGCATGCGCGATTACTCCCGAGAGGAAGTCAACCAAAAGCGAATTCAGATCAACCGTCTCGATAGAAATTTCTTGTGTTGCCTGCTGCTGATTCTTGGACAGAGGCACCGCGTCCGGCTTCATGTATGCGGCAAGACCCGCAAGCGCATTGCAAAAAAGCTCGCGCACGGTTCTGCCCCAGACGTGCACGCGCACGCTGGCGTCTTCGGGAATAATTTCGAATTTTTTATTCATTGGCATGGCGTCTCCAGTATATCATATTTTCGGACGACGCAAGGCCTCCCGCGCGATCTGCCGGTCGTCCCACGGAATCTTGGTCCCGTGCGGGCCCATGAGCCATGGCTCGCCTCCTTTGCCGGTGATGATGACGGCATCTCCCGGTTGCGCGCGGCGGATCGCGTCTTGAATCGCGGCTTTCCGATCAAGCATCCGAATGACGCGAGATTTGAACTTTTCCGAAAATCCCCGCTCGATGTCATCGAGGATACTCGCCGGATCCTCGTCATACGGATCTTCGTCTGTGAGCAGCGCGGTCTCGCAGAACCGTTCCGCAATCTTGGCAAACTCCGGCCGCTTCCATGCATCGCGCCCGCCGCCGGTTGCGCCGAACACGCAGATGAGCCGACCGTGATCGCGACCAAGGGTCTCGTACACGCTCCGCAGCGAATCGGGAGTGTGTGCGTAGTCCACGATCACGGCAAACGGTTCGCGCTGCACATATTCCATGCGGCCCGCAATGCCCGATATGCGTTTGGTGGCAGCTGCGATGCGCTCCGGAGAAATGCCATAATAAAGACCTGCGCTCGCGGCGGCAAGAATATTCAAAAAGTTAAATGTTCCCTGAAGCGGCGAGTGAAACTCGACATCTTGGACAGCCGCCGACGTGTTTTCGCTTTCGGAACGCGCCGCAAAAGAAATCCCGGCCGTACCATCGCGCACTCCGGATAGCGCGATGGCGCGATTGGGCAGATTGATTCCGCCCCGGCCGTACCATATCTTCACGCGCGACCGCGCCGCCTTTGCGAAACTCTCGGATTGCGCATCATCGCGGTTGAGCACGATTGCTCCATCCGCCGCCACCGCGCGGAACAATTTTTGCTTGGCCGCAACGTAGTTTTCAAATCCGCCGTGCGCCTCGATGTGCTCGGGCGTGACATTGGTAAGCACCGCCGTATCGAATCTGATAAACCGGTGCCGGTGCTGCATGATCCCCTGCGAGGTTACCTCAAGCACGACATGGCGGCATCCGGCTCGCTTGGCGCGATACAGAAATCGTTGCATAAAAAACCTCCCCGGCATGGTCATTTTCAGATCATTTGGCACAATTTCATCGCCGATCCGAAACCGAAGTGAGGAGGAAGATGCCACTTTCTGCCCGCTTTCACTAAGAATCTCATGCAGCAATTCCGCGGTGCTGGTTTTGCCTTTGGTTCCGGTGATACCGATCACGATAAGATCGCGCGATGGAAACCCATACCAAAGAGCCGCAACAAAAGCAAGTACGAAATGATAGATGGAATATATTTTTTTTGTTATCGAAACCATCTTGCAATCCGATACAATCCCGCAAGAAACGGCCGATACACTATCTCCACCGGCGGAGCGTACGCGATCTCGGTTCCGCCGAATCCTCTCTTAAAGCGCGTCACGCCGGGCCATTTCTGCTCGTCAATCCCCCACAAATCATACCATCCAAACCCACGCTGCTGTGCCTCAAGCGCAACATACCAATGAAGCGCGTACGGCGCCATCACGCTCCGTGCCTCATCGGAAGATGCTCCGTGCAGATAGGTGACCATGCCAGGTAATCCGAATGTCGGCTGATAAAAATTTATTATGGCCGCTGCGATCGCTTTGCCTTCGTGCTCGGCAAAGAACAGTTCATTGGAAAAATGCGGAGAGCGCGTCTCGACCAGCATTTCATAGTGCCGGCGCGTATGGGTATGAAATTTGTTCCGGCGCGCGGTCATTCCAAGCAGCCTCCAGAATATTTCAAAATCTTCTTTCACGGTCCGGCGCAGCACCTTTTTCACCGCAACGTTTTTTTTCTCGGAAAGCCGGATATTGTAACGCGTCTTCTCTCGCATGACTGCGAGCAGCCGGTCTTCCGGTTTGGCAAGATCAAGCATAGTCGTGCGTTGCGGCTGCATCGGATATCCGATGCGGCCGTAGCCGGCAAGACCGTCACGAGTCCCCGTCTCTGCCGATTCCGACCGGTCAATCCGGAAAAAGGCTGACCGCTCCCCCTGCGCGATCTTTTGCACATCGGCGAGAAACGGCTCGATTTTTTCCGGAAGCGCCGGTCTTGCCGCATAGAGATAATTAAGCTTGCCGTGTCCCATCTTGTGCCGCGCAATCAAAACATTTTCCACCCGCCAGGTACGCCGACCCAGATGTTTTTGGAATCCTTCCCATTCCGGAGATTGCAAAAATGATACCTGGTCCATTATTTTTTGCCAAGCTTTCGTAATGCGCACTTTACCCGTTCTTCAACGCTTCCGACCCCGTTCCTGTTTCCTTGGGCATCCGTCGGAGTTCCCGCGAGCGCCTCACGGGCCTCGCGCTGCGAATAGCCGAGCCCCATAAGCGCCTCAAGCGCGTCCGCCTCGTGCCGCAGCTCCGGCGCATCTACAGATACGCCGCGGCCGGACATTTTTTCGCGCAGTTCAAGCACCACCTTTTCTGCGGTTTTCCTGCCGATGCCGGACACGCGCGTCAGGTACGACGTGTCCCCGGCCGCGATGGCTTTTTTGAGCGTATCCACCGGCGCGATGTTCAAAACTCCGAGGGCCCCTTTCGGTCCGATGCCGGAAATCCCGATGAGCAGTTCGAATAAATCAAGCTCCGCATAGTGCAGAAATCCGTACAGTTCGTGCGAATCCTCCCGCACATGGTAGTGAATCCACAGTTTGACAGTAGCCCCTTTTTCTGGCATTTTATCAAGTGTACCCGCTCCGCAAAAAATCTTATACCCCACCCCATACACATCGAGCAGGATGAATTTCTCCGCAACAAATTCAATTGTCCCCTCCAGCGATCCGATCATGTCCGTATTATACGGTAATGAGCCAAAAGAAAAAAGACCAAAAAAGTTGACAAAAAAGTTTTTTTTGTTATACTGGTTTCATGTCTACTATATCTCCCTAAAAAAATCGTGAAAGAAATCTTTGAGGCGGGAAGAAGATTTGCCGCAGCAGAAGACGCTTTAGAAGATGCGTTGCTCGTGCATGACCCGCGATTTTTAAAAAAGATGCGCATGTTGAGAAATGCGCATGTTGGACACGAGCGGGACGATTGGAATGCACTAAAAGCGCGGCATGGCATATAGCATCAGACCGCTCGTTTCATTTGAGCGGTCGTTTTCTCAAATCTCCCCTAGCGATCAGAAGCGTATCGCGGAAAAACTCGATCGTCTGGCGCTCCATCCCGAGACGATCGGCGCGTCCATGAAAAACCTTCCGCCGGATCTGCGAGGTCTGCATAAAATACGCGTCGGCGATTGGCGCGTATTTTTTTGGGTGGATCACGGCACGCAAGAAATCACGCCGTACGATATTGACCGGCGGGACAAAGCATACCGCCAGCTCTTGGGATTAGGTTCACGAATAAAAACATCCTATGCCTTTCACTCTCAAAAGTCAATTCTCTCCAGCTGGCGATCAGCCGCGTGCCATTGAGCAGCTTTCGGCGTGGCTGAAAAACGGCGCGAAACACCAAACCCTGCTTGGGGTGACCGGATCGGGGAAAACATTTACCATTGCAAACGTGGTGGCGCGGGTGCGGAAGCCGACGCTCGTGATTTCGCACAACAAAACGCTTGCGGCGCAGCTGTATCAGGAATTCAAAGAATTTTTTCCGGACAACGCGGTGCATTATTTCGTCTCCTACTACGACTATTACCAGCCGGAGGCCTACATTCCGCAAAGCGATACATATATTGAGAAAGACGCCAAGATCAACGAGACCATTGACGCCTTGCGCCACTCCTCGACAGCGTCTCTGCTCACGCGAAAAGACGTGCTGATCGTGGCGTCGGTCTCCTGCATCTACGGCGTGGGCAGCCCGGAAGAATACGAGAAGGTTTCTATCGAACTCGCGCCCGACGACACACTCACTCAGAAAGAACTGGTGCGCCGTCTTATCTTGCTGCAATACGCCCGCAACCCCATTGATCCGCGACAGGGCCATTTCCGTACGCGCGAGAACCGCGTGGAAATTTATCTGCCGTCCGGAGAGGAGATCATCTCGATCGAATTCGAGAAAAATAAAATCTCGATGATTGAAAAACATCCCACCGCAGTGTCATTCCCGCGAAAGCGGGAATCCAGAATCAAGAATAACTGGATTCCCGATCAAGTCGGGAATGACAGAAACAAAGTAACACATGTACGAATTTTTCCCGCCAAACACTTTGTCACGCCCACGGACAAACTCAAGCTCGCGATTCTCCACATCAAAAACGAACTTGAACAGCGCCTTGCGGAACTAAACAGCCGGGGGAAAATACTGGAGGCGGCCCGGCTCAAGCAGCGCACCGAATTCGACATGGAAATGCTTGTGGCTACCGGCTATGTGAACGGCATCGAGAACTATTCGCGCCATCTCGAGTTCCGCGATCCGGGCACGCCGCCGCACACGCTGCTTGATTATTTCCGCTATGCGAACGGAGACGATTTTCTCACCGTGATCGACGAATCGCACGCCACCATTCCCCAGCTGCGCGGCATGTATGCCGGAGACCAGAGCCGCAAGCAGACCTTGATTAATTACGGATTCCGTCTGCCGTCCGCCGCGGACAACCGGCCGCTGATGTTTGATGAATTCAACAGACGCGTGAACGAGACGATCTATGTTTCCGCAACTCCCGCCGCGTACGAATTACAAATGAGTTCTAACCGTCATCCTGAGCGCAGCGAAGGATCTCAGAGATTCTTCGGACTTCGTCCTCAGAATGACGAGGAAAATCACATTGCGGAGCAAATTATCCGCCCGACCGGCATCCTTGATCCCAAGATCGAAGTGCGACCCACCAAAAACCAGGTGCTGGATGTGATCGCCCAAATCAAAAAACGCATCGCCAAAAAAGAACGCTCGCTCGTGATGGCGCTCACCAAGCGCCTTGCCGAAGACATCGCCGAATACCTGACTGATGCGGGCATCAAAGCCGAGTACCTTCACTCCGAAATAAAGACACTTGATCGTCCCGACATTCTCAACAAACTCCGCACCGGCGAGCACGACGTGATCGTGGGCATCAACCTGTTGCGCGAAGGCCTTGATCTGCCCGAGGTCTCGTTCATCGCGATTCTTGACGCGGACAAGGAGGGCTTCTTGCGCAACCAGACCACGCTGCTCCAGATCATCGGCCGCGCCAGCCGCCATACCGACGGTACGGTCATCCTCTACGCGGATACGATAACCGGCTCCATGAAATCAGCAATCAACGAAACCCAACGCCGCAGAAAAATCCAGCATGAATACAATATCGAGCACGATATCACCCCGACCGAGATCAAAAAAGAAATCCGTGCCTCCATGCTCGCGCAAATTTCTCCCGAAGAAGATGCGGCGCCTCTTGAGGGCAATGCCGCCGCCATCATCAAAGAACTCGACCGCGAAATGAAAAAAGCCAGCCGCAGCATGGACTTCGAGCGAGCCGCCCTGCTGCGGGACAAGATCAAAAAATACCGGGCATGAGGTGATTGACAAAAAAGCTTTTCCTGATACACTATCTCCATGCCTAACACAAAATCAGCCATAAAAGCATTGCGCCAGTCAGTCAAGCGGCGCAGTCAAAATATCCGCCGCAAGACCGCGTATCGGGCTGCGCTCAAAGAGGTGAAAAAACTCATCGCGAGCGCACACATCGCCGAGGCGGAAAAACTCGTGCCCAAAATATACCAGACGCTCGACAAAGCGGCAAAGACCATGGCAATAAAAAAGAACAAGGCAAGCCGGCTAAAATCGCGGATCGTGAAAGCGATCAAGAGGAGCGCTGCCGCGTGAGCAGGATGCGCGTGAGCGAATCGCGGGGATTCGAGACTCCTGTTTTTATTTTGTAGTCCTCGACAAAAAAGTTCTGCAACATGGCGCGGAGCTCCCGGCCGGGAATGTTTTGTACGAGCGCTTTTCCTTTTCTCAATACAAAGGGATTGATCTTATGGCTCGCCAAAACCGGCTCTCGCCGCTCTTCATATGATTGGATAATGAGCAACGTCCGGCAATACCCGACCAGATACGAGTAGAGCGAGAATTCCTCCTGGCCCGATGCAAGTATTCTCGGAAGCTCGGCAAGCGCCCGGCGGGGCGCGGTCATGAAAAGATCGCCGAATTCAAACACCATCCGCGAACGCGCTTTTGCATCGTATTGTTCCGGCTGCGGCCGGAGCGCACATTCCTGCACCGAGTCGGCAAGTGGCCGTACTTGGGCCAGACGCTTTTCTCCCTCTTTGCCAAGATCACTATCCCACAAAATCATGAGCGTATCCGCATCTCCTTTTGCCCGCTGGAGCAGGGGGAGAATTTCCCCAAAACTTTCTCCGCTTGAGAGAACGCGCTTGAACACCAGCACTCTTTTTTTCGCGAAGAGCGATCCGGTCTCGGTAAGCTGCTTGATGCGGGCCGCATCATCCTCCTCAACATCGATCGTCTGTATACCAATATCAGCCCCGTATCGGGACTGATATTCTGAAGTCATCTCCTGTAATTTTTCCCGGCTCCGATAGGTGTCGGGTCCGTAGAGGAGGTGGAGCATTGGAGAAAATACTATTTTTCTTCAAGTTGTTTTTTAATATCCTGGACTTTTATGACGTCCTCAATCGCGCGCTTATCCCCATCCATTTCTTGTACCATAGACCCACTGCACAATTATCTTGATGACAGAGCATGATCAAGAGGTTCCCCGATCTTGCTACGCCATCACGAAGTTGCGCAGTCCGGCTACATTTTTAATGATAAGGTTGTACCTCCCTATCGGGTTTCGAAACCGAT
>JACPYI010000034.1 GCA_016196115.1 Candidatus Sungiibacteriota bacterium | reverse complement strand
CTTTAATCCATTGTGGGTTGAGCTTGGGAGTTTGTGTATGTTGTTTTGATGCCGTGGTATGCTTGTTCATGCATCCATGATACCAGAATCAGCATATTTCCTCACTTTTTGTAGGGAAAACTCCCCGACCCCTCAAATATCTCATTTATACTTGCGAGGCAAGTCCGAGACGGTATGGTTTATCCAGCCGTCTTTTTTCATTCTAAACAATCTCCTGACGATCGTCTGAAATTTGTTTAGAATGAGTATGTGGCAAAACTACTCAACTCCATATATCTTTTTTGAACCACTGTGCGCTACAAGCGCACAGATTCAGCCGGTATCCTTTTAAAAACAGGAGGGCTTATGACCGACCGACCTTGAATTCTTCCTCTTCATCCTTATGATTTTTAATGTAGTTGTCAATCATTTCAGTCGTAACATTCCCGGTGCTGACCGCGAAGAATCCGCGTGCCCACAGATGCTGTTCCCAGTACCGTTTGCCAAGCTCGGGAAATTCTTGCTGGAGCTTTCGGGAACTGATACCCTTGATGTATTGCATCAGCTTGCTTACGGACATATTCGGCGGGTATGAGACCAGAATGTGGATGTGATTTGGTGCAACCGTACCTGATATGATCGTGGTATCGTTGGCAGAACAGATCTGGCGCACCAGATCTCGCAGGCGAAGCGCGATCCTGTCAGTGAGCACCCGATAGCGATACTTCGTGATCCAGACCAGATGAATCTTTATGTCATACAGCCCATGTGCAGATTTTCGATACTTCTGTCCCATGCCTGTATTCTATCATGCTAAAGCCTTCGCCTAAAGGCGCGGGAATTAGACCCAGGAGTGAGACCTTAAAAATTTGGACAACAAAATCTCCCGGCAGCTTATCATCAGACAAGACCACCGGGAGACCACTGAAACGTTATCTAATAACCTTATATACTTGTGTTAATTTTGGAGGGACAGACACATTCCGACCGCCGTGATGATGATACACATAGATCGGTATCCCAAGAAAGTTTGCAAGCGGCTGGAGATTGTCAGCCACCATTGCCATATGCTGCTCTCGAAATGAAAGCCGGGACAGCACAGGATCATCCAGAAACTCGTTGCAGATAAAGTATATTTGCCGCTCTTGGGAAAGATTGGAGCGCCTAATCGTTGAGAGTGCGGTTGCCAGCGCTCGATCCTGATCTTGACCTTGCCGAATCCTTTCCTCGAAAATTTCTTTTGCAGCCGCTACTTCTTGATCCGGAATATAAATATGAAGACGGACCCAGGGTAGCAACTGCTGTGCTTTCCTTATGGTCAATCCTTGCTGTTCGAGAAATTCCGTTATACTGTAACTTTTTCCTTCACTATGGAGCGCAAGTATATCCAAGGAATCGGGATCCCCCTCCACAACCCTCAGACTTGTTGCAGACCTTACGTCATCCCCGTGATTCCAGCACACAATCGTTAAAATCTGTGTTTTTAGCTCTTCCATGGTCTCTCCTCAATTTTTTCTCAACGAACAAATCGTAAAACGAATGTATCAGAAGCAAAACAAGTAGTCAATAGTCAAACAGATACGACCAATACTATCCCACACATCTTTTTCAATTCCTCTATTCCCTCTTTGAAATCCACGGTGGGTTCCCAGCCGAGCAATTCTTTAGCTTTGGTTATATCGACAAGAGTGCGTTTTGGCTCCAGGCGTGGTTCGACCCAAACCGTGGGACCGCCGATCACTGCGGCAACTTCGTTGATCGCGTAGGTCTTACCCGTACCGATATTGATAACCTCTCCTTTGCCCACATTGGGCGACTCCGCGGCAAACAGGTTTGCGCGTACCACGTCTCGCACATGAGTGAAGTCGCGCGATTGCGTGCCATCCGGCACTACGGTCATAGCACGGCCAGAAGCGCGTTGTCCCAAAAAAATCCCGATAACCGTAGCATACACGCCATCCGCTTCCGTGGTTTGGCGCGGGCCGTACACGTTAAAATAGCGGAGCGAGACCGTCTCAATGCCGTAAATCTGCGAGAAAAGGCGGCATGAAAGCTCTCCGGTATATTTTTGCAGCGCATAGGGACTCATGGGTCGCGCCTCCATTTCTTCATGAAGGGGAAGCGTATCTTGATTGCCATAGGCAGAAGATGACGCAGAGTAGACCAGACGTCCAACGCCGGCGTCGCGCGCCGCAACAAGCACATTTGTGGTTCCTTTGGAATTGACATCATGCGAAGTGCACGGGTCTTTGATGGAGGGCTGGACTCTTGCAAGAGCGGCCAAATGAAATACCTTTGAGACGCCGTGAAAAATGGGGGCTATCGAATCAAAATCCCGGATATCTTTTTCATGGAGTACCGCGCCGGAATTCACATACTCCCGTTTGCCGGTGGAAAAGTTATCAATGATATGCACTTCGTCTCCGCGCCCGACCAGCGCATCAACCATGTGCGAGCCGATAAATCCGGCTCCCCCTGTTACAATTGATTTCATAAAAATCGTGTCATTCCAGACTTGATCGGGAATCCAGTTGTTGTTGGTCGTGCTGGATTCCCGCTTCCGCGGGAATGACAGAAGAGTAAGTATGATCATGCACCGCAACGTCCTGCGGAGTCAGGCCCTGGATTGCGAGCACGCCAGTATTAAATGCGACATCCGCTCCGATCAGGTCGGCCACATGGTCAAGACCGAGTTCGCGGGCATGTGCCACCAGCGCGTCCGTATCTTTGATAAAACAATACCCGCCGTACCCGCGATAGCCGCCGTGAAAAACATCCAGATGCGAGGAGCCGATGCGCGGATCTGACGCGATGCCCTTGCGAATGTGCTCATAGTTGACACCGTGGTGATTGGCGAGATCGAATATGGCGTTGGCAAACGTGACTTTGCGCGCAAGAAAAACATTTGCGGCGTACTTGACCAGCTCGGCCTCGGTTGCAGTGAGCTCAAGCTCCGGCGAGGACGCCGTCAGAGGCGCTGTCGGCAAAAGCGCCAGTACGGTTGCGGCATACTTTTTGCTTTGTGCGGTCCACCCGACCAACTGGCGATCTGGACGGATCGTATTTTCCCACGCACGCCGTTCGGTCAAGAATTCCGGGTTAAAGAGAAAATCGTGTTGGGGAAATCGCTTCTGAAAATATTCGGTGGTTCCGGGCGGAACCGTTGATTTGATGACGATGATTTTACGCTCACCCGGCCGGTCCGCCACCGGTACGCTCACGCGGTCGATCGCGTTCTCAAGATGCGAGAGGTCTGCGGATCCGCCGGCGCGCCGCGGGGTCGGCACGCAAAGAAAAATAACGTCTGCCTTGCCCGCGTCATCGGAGCAGCGCTTTGCCCTGTCTATATCAAAAAGAAAAAGGTCTTTGCCTCGGGCATATCCTCCAATTTCCCGAAAGTATCGTGCAAGGGGCGCTCCCACCATCCCGATTCCGACAATGCCGATTTTCTGCTTCATGTTCATAATATTTCTTATAGATAAAACAAGAAAAAGTATCTTCTGGTTTCAGATTACATATGATAACACAAGACACGGTTTATGACCTGTGCATAACTCACTACTTTACACTTTCTATTTACTTTCTATAATTAAGTGGAGAGTATATTATATGCGGTATAATATCGTATGGTGACAAAAAGACAAAAACAAGTCCTCGACTTTATAACTGATTATCAAAGACGAAAAGGATACGCCCCTTCTCTTGATGAAATACGCAAGAAATTTAAGCTTGCTTCCGTTTCAACGCCTCATTTTCATGTTTCCAAGCTCCGCGATTTAGGATATTTGTCAAAAGGAGAAAACAAAGCACGATCTATTAAGGCGTTGGGTCGCGAGACAATGGTAAAAATTCCGCTTTTGGGGACTATTGCTGCAGGTCAGCCAATAGAAGCAATTCGAGGTAAGGAAACGATTGCTATTCCCAAAAGCAAAATCCCGCCATCATCAGAAATTTACGCTCTCCGCGTAGTCGGCAGCAGTATGATCGACGAAAATATCAATGATGGCGATGTTGTCTTAGTGCGCCAACAGGAAACAGCGGAGAACGGACAGAAGGTAGTGGCTCTCATAGATAATCACGAAACTACATTGAAAAAGTTTTATAAAGAGCGGGGGCATATTCGATTACAGCCAGCCAATAAAAGTATGGAGCCACTTATTTTCAGAAATGGGCGGAACGTTTCAATACAAGGAATTGTACTTGATGTTATCCGCGAAGAAATAAGACCAGTGATACAACTTCCCGAATATAAAGATGCCCCCAAATATAGGGAATTGCCACTCAACAAAATTATCTGTGGAGATGCCATAGAAGTAATGAAAAAATTTCCATCCGGCTCAATAGATCTTGTGGTAACTTCTCCGCCGTACGATGAGCTAAGAAATTATAAAGGTTATATTTTTGACTTTGAGGGTATTGCAAAGGGTTTATTCAGGGTGATAAAACAAGGAGGTGTTGTTGTTTGGGTAGTTGGAGACCAAACAATTAAAGGCGACGAAACAGGAACATCTTTTAGGCAAGCGCTGTATTTCAAGCAAGTAGGTTTTAATCTTTTTGATACAATGATATATCTCAAAACCCCGCGAGGTGCGGTTGGCAATAATAAGACGTACTGGCAAGCTTTTGAGTACATGTTTATACTGAGTAAAGGCGCACCAAAGACAATAAACCTTATAAAAGACAGAGAAAATAAAGATGAGCGTGATGGTGATAACGGCACAAAACGACTACATAATGGCACGCTATTAAAGCTAAAAAGGGCTGGATATTCTAGGTATGGCAGACGAACGAATGTTTGGGAGTATCTCATAGGGAAGGGGCATTCTGCAAGCGATGGTATTGCCTATAAACATCCCGCTATATTCCCAGAAAAGTTGGTGCAAGATCATATCATGAGTTGGTCAAATCCTGGTGATGTCGTATTTGACCCAATGTGTGGCAGTGGAACTACGTGTAAAATGGCTAAACTTAATAAAAGAGACTTCATCGGAATAGAGATCTCTTCTGAATATTGTAGAATAGCTGAAGAAAGATTAGGGAAAAAATCTCTTTGTTAAAAAATATTTAAATAAGAGTGGCTCTACTCTATTAAACCGATTATTTCAATTCTTTCTACTTAATCCATGCAAGCACTAAATGAAACTAGAAAGTGCGCAAAGTACCCTGTAGCCATTTTATAGCACGTTTCAGTATACTCACATTATCCTCCATCATTCCCATACTGTTATTGCACATTCGACAAATCCAGCCCCTTATCTCGCCAGTATCGTGGACGTGGTCTAACACAACATCATTTTTGTACTGCCTGATTATTGTCCTATCACAAATAAGACAATAAAAGGGTTTGCCCAGGGGTGGCTGTGGATTTATTTTTTCAAATTTCTCTCTTGCTTTCTTAGATATAGGTCGTTTCCATTTGCGACACTCTCTACATTCACCCCTTCTTGATATTTTACCAGCGATACTTTTTTGATTCTTTTCAAATTCAAAAATACTTTTTCGTTGCTGACACCTACGGCATATTTTTATTTCATTAAAACAGGACTCACAAAAATCTCCTCGAGCCACCTTATTACGGCTGCATTCAATGCAATATCTCATACGCATAAAACTTTTTACTTCTTCGGCTGCGAGCGGAGCGATTTGATGAACTGGTCGGCTTCCTTGGCATAATTGGGATCGAGCCGGCTTGCCTCGCGCACCTGCGCCTCGGCCTCGTCAACACGGTGGAAGTAGCCCAGCAGCGCGGCGTACGTGGCGTGGTATTGGGCAACATCGGGCCGAATCCTTACGAGCTGCTCATAGTAGGGAAGGGCTGATGCATAATCCTGTATCTGCTGATACGCAAGGCCCAAACGGTAGATGCTTTGCTCATCAAGGGTGCCGTGATCAATCTTGGCCTGCACCTCCGGAATCACCTTCTTGTGGCCAGTCACAATCCCGATGATCTCGAGATTGATCCCGGCTTGCGTAAACGCGGTGTCGAGCTGCCACGCCTTGCGTAACGCCTCAATCGCGCGATCAGCATGATTGGTCGTCACGTAGAGCTGCGCCAATTCAAAGTACGCGATCTGCTTATTCGGCGCGAGTTTGAGCGTATCAAGCAGGAGTTTTTCAGATTGTCCCGCGTATTCCGGATTCAGCTGGAGACCCCGGTCAAAAATAGATGCAAGAAAAAGCATGTGCTTGATATCCGGGTTGGGAATGCTGATCTCTTTTTTCAGTTCGGATATCGCAAACTCGGCGAATTTTTTCTGGTTTTCGGGATTCACCTGCGGGTTGCCCACAATAGTGCGGGCTGCATTGCCGATCTGCTCGCGCACCTCCGTATTGCCGAACGAATCGTAGGATAGCGCGAGCTTGAACTGATCAATCAGTTTATCAACCGGCGTCTGAGTTTGTGCGATACGCAGTGCGTCGATCAAGGCCCGCGATTGGTAGATGGGCTGGATACTCCACACATAGATCATGACGCCGGACACCGCACACAAGGCGATCATGACCGCGATGCCGCGGCTGAACAACATATCGGAAGATGCGGACTGGCGGTTTTCAGATTTCGAAATGCGAGCCGCCAGCGCCTGGCCCGAGCTTGTCGAAGGGGTATGCTCAAGCGCGAGATACTGGGTGTAGGCAAGAAACGCAAAGAAGAGCAGATAGGTGTTGAGATTATCGAACACAAAGATATTCTGGAAAAAATAAGAGACAAAAAGCGCCACCAATACGCTCCCTTCCCAAAGTGCAAGGCCGCGTCTGCGTATGGCAGCAGCAATCATCCAGAATACCGCGCCAAACACAGAAAGGTATGCGGCAAGTCCGATAAACCCGGCATGGACCAGCCAGTCGAAAATAATATCGTGCGAGCGGTCAAACCACGGCTCTTGGGCGTAGAGCCCGGGATCGTAATATTTTTGAAATACCAAATAATAATTTTCCTGCCCCCAGCCCAGAAACGGACGCTCTAGGGCGCCTTTCCAAGACATGTTCCAGATGAGAAAGCGCGAGGTGATCGTTGTCTCATGTAAAGAATAATTGGTAATGCGCGAGAGCACCGGGCTTTGCCGGATAAAACTCGAATTGCGGTTGAGCCAAAAAACCAGCGGCACCAGAATAATCAGGCCAAGCGCGGCAGCTGCAAGTTTTCTTCCAAGACCCCATGAATTTTTTACCCTGTGCAACGTAGAAGGGTCCGATCGTTCGTCGCCAAACATCCGATTCCAGTATAGTACCGCCAGCGCAAAAAACGGGATGGCGGTTATGAGCAGTGCAAGTACCGCGCCACGGGTTGCGGTAAAATAGATAATAACAAGTTCAAAGAGCAAGACAAGGCCATAGACAATCTGCAAAATCCACCCCTTGATATCTCCGGAGCCATGGCGAGCGTCCAAGGACTTTCGTGGCCAAAATTGCTTCATGAGAAGCGCAAAAAGCCAGATATGAAAGAGAAGATACGCCGCAAGATAGGTAGGATTGCCAATGGTTGAATCAACGCGGAAGCCGCCCTGGGGGGACGGGCGCAGACCAAGGTGCTGGAGCAACGCCACATACGATACGGCAATGCTCGCGACAATGCTGACATGGAACCATATGAGCCAGTCACGCCTGGTCCGAAATACCGAGAGCAACATCAGGAAGTAGACATAGAGATGCGCAAAGGAAATAAAACCCTCCATGCGCTCGTAGTTCGAAAAAAATGAACGGTAGGGGTTGGGCCCAAAGATGTCCGCCAGAAACAGGAGCGCTACAAGCAGCGTTACCGCTTTGACCAGCATGGTCAGCCGCGGCCGGAATTCAGGCCGCATGATCGCAAGCCCGGCCCAGAGCGGCACAATCATCTCGATAATGATCCGAAAGGTAAAGTTCTTCCCGGTAATAAACGGAAAGAGCATGGAGGAGGCAATATAAAACGGCAGCAGCGGGATCACCCAGAGGCCGATCCTCACCGCCCACAATAAAATATTTTCAACCAGCATTCGGTTTTGATTCATATGTCCTCTCATCATACGCGAATCAGGAAATGAGGTCAAATAGAAAAAGAGGCTCAAGACCTCTTATGATTACATGCATGCCGGATCAACTCCCCGATCTTGTCCCATGCGCACCACATAGTAAAGAGCATCACCGATCTCCCCATATGCAGATACCCCATGCCAACCGCAACCCGGGCAGCAGCGGCACGACATAAGTCAGATTCACAGTGATACGCGATGCCGCATGCACTGTTTCCTCTTTCACTGGTATAATACACCGCCTCTTCAATCGCTACATTCTCGCACCGATGGCATTTCAATATATTCTTTTGCGCATCGTTCAATAATTCATGAGTAACGCTTTTGATCGCCGCGGCATGTCTATCTTTTCTCATCTTGTCCTCCTCTGCGCCATCCTCTCAAAGAAAGTCCCCTCACAAACCGTGGCAACACTCTTCTCAAAAAATCGTTTAGAGGCTCTTTGTCTTCCGTTGGTTTCGATGGGGGCAACACAAGAATTACATCGAAAGGTTGATTTCTGTTGTTTTCTTGCTCGCGCGCCACTATCGTCGCGATTTCGAGTGCTTGTTCGGCGGCATAACGTTTGCATGCCCTTGCATTGCAATATCCGATATGCGCTGACCCGCAGACCGCTTCATACACCGCGTCTTCAAAGCAGGACACACAGTAATGAGATAATCCATGCGTTCTTGGCTGAAAAGTAACGTCCTCAAGCGTTAAAACGCACTGTTTTGCCATACGAGACTCCTTTTTATTCTATTTATGAAAGTGCTTTTCCTGCAAGATACAATATACTTGCTTAAAAGTCAAAAACCTCCGCGCGGGTTGACTCATGCCCTAAAAAATCCTACTGTAGGGACATATCGTTCTCTGACAAAAACAAGGAGAAACCGATGAACGACGAAATGAACCTTGTGATTCTGTCGAGTCCGCTCGCGGTAGGAACCCAGATCCAATGGCAATACATGAATTATTTTAATCATGTGCCGCAAATTTCCGATGATACCGAGGAGAGGAATGAGGAGAGGGCCGAAAAGCTGGCAAATTTATTTCTTCTTGACGGCACCCTTCTTTTTAACGGTATGATCTATAAAAGCCGCACAGCAATCAAAGCTCTCTATGTCTCTTTATCTACGGACGAATACCATAATGGGCAACGTCGGTATTGCCGCAGAATCGTATTTTCCGAGCCTATGCATACCCGTTGCGAATTCTATCCAACAGCAAGAATTATTCACCAAGTAGTGGGAAGATGGCAACGCATTTATGATTCAGAAAATACCATGGCAATCGAAGAAAGACAACGCCCCCATATATTTGTCATAGCGGGACAAAGAATCGCGCAAGATCCGCATATTATTTCATGGCAGGGCATTCGACAGCTCATTATAGGAGAGCCCTTTCAGACTCAATTTTTACTGGTACCCTAACAAGCCGGTGATACTATCATCATACATTAGTGCCTCAATATACCCTGCCTCGTGCGCAGGGCATTTTCTTATTCTTACGCAAAAACTACTCAAATACATTGCCTCCCCCATTCGTCCACGATGCGGAGGTGGTGGCGATATGCTGGCCGTTGTTTGAAAAATGCGTATTGGCGATGAGCGGATTTGCGGACGCGCTCAATGAAATCCCGTAGGCCGTGCCGCTTCCAAACGAGGTCAGGTTATCGCGGATGACCGAATCCGTAATCGTGGTGGAGGCGGTAGCGCTCACCACCACGCCGGCAAAGAAACTTTTCTCGATCGTGGCATTGCTGATGGTCACGGGTGCGGTTCCGCTCTGTTTTGCCACGGCTCCCCGATCCCCGATATTGACATTTTTATTTCCCCCGTACCGCACCACTGCATGATCCAGCACCGATGTAGTTGCGCCATTTGCGCGAAAGATCACCCCTGCCCAGTCCCCTGCTTTTGGCGAGGTCGTTGCCCTGTCCGTATCCCCGCATCCCGTTGCAAGCCCGCAGCCATCGTCGTGCAGCGAGGTGAACACAATCGGCAATGCCGCAGTGCCGCGCGCATCCAATGCGCCGTCCACATACATGACTGCCGCATCATTGAATTTAAGAACAGCGCCGGGCAACACAGTGAGCGTATTTCCGGAAGAAACGCTCTTGCTTGCATCGTTATCCATAATATAAGGAAGACCAGGTCCGAGAGAACTATTGTTGAGAGACCCGCCCCTGACCACGATGCCGTCCAGTTTGTTGTTGGCGGCGCTGTTGCCCGAAAACGAAACCGGCCCGCCGTAATATTCTATCGGATTGCCGGTCTGATCTTGAAACGTATTTCCGGAAACTGTCACGGTCTTGCCCAAAGATCCGCCCGCAAAAAGCCCGATCCAGTTTCGCTGAAAAAGATTACTCTTGACCGCAAGCGAACCCCCGTTCACACGCATACCGATGTTTCCGGCAAGCGCCCGATTGTCGCGAATCGTCGATGAAGACACCTCGCCCGACACATTTTCAAACCAAAACCCGCCCGTGCCGGAAAATTCGCTCACCGAATTCGTGATCGTGATCGCGACGTTGGATGCCTGCAATTGCGCCTGCACCGACCCGAAAAACGGATCGATTTTCCCGCCGTATCGGATAATGCAATAGTCAAACACGGAGCCGCTTGCCGTGAGCTGGATCGTACTCCAATCGCCGGCTTTTGCGGGAGTTGTGGTTGAACCGTCGTTGTTTACGTCCCCGCCATACGCATCATCATTGATTGAAGTAAACACAACTGGATCAGCCGCAGTACCGTGCGTGTGTATGATGCCGTTAATCGTAAGCGTACCGGCGCCAAAAAATTTTATGACCACTCCGGCATCAATATCCACTGTAGCGCTTCCCCCAATGGACAGGTTGGTGGCCGTAATCACATATGGACTTTGAGATTTTTTCAACGTGGTATTCGCGCTGATGGATGTTGAGCCCTTATTGATGAGATAGTTCAAGGAGTTACGCCTGCCCGGCGTCCCGTGTATGGATGCGTTTTCCGCGTTTGTATTGCTTGCGCCAAAGCCGGCCCACGATGCCCAATTAAATTGATTGTCGCCCGCCGCATACGGATCATACCGTTCCATCGAAAGATAACTGGACCCAGCGCTTCCCCCGCACCACGCCGGACACGTCGTGGGGGTTTTATCCATGGTAGTAGAAGCGTACGAGAGATCCAACACCTCTCCGCTGTTTGCGAGCCCTCCAACATAAATCTGGTTTGCCGTACTATCCGAGATGGTCGTGTCATCGGTCCGCTCCAGCACAAAGAAACCATTATGCGCAATGGTGCCGGAGAGTTTGGTGTAGGGCGTATTGTCCGTAACCGAGCGCAGCACCCAGTTGGCGAGCGTGATGTCGTAGTCGGTCACATTGTACAGTTCGATCCACTCATCCTCGCTTCTGCTTGAGGATGTGCCGCCCCATGCAATTTCATTGATCACCACCGGTCGCGTTGCCACTGAAACCGTTTTCGTAATCGCAGTACTCACGTTGCCATTGCGATCAACCGCAGTTGCAGAAAAAATATATGCCGCGTTGTCCGCAGCCGTGAATATGCTTGAGGTGGCCGTAGTTGAGGCATACGAAAAATTTAAACATACGGCGCCGCTCGCGGTACAGGTGAGCACATAGTGGTCAAAATCCGATGCGGATGATGACCAATTCATGGCAATAGTCGTGGTCGCGATCAGGCACCCGCTTACCGCAAGTGAAGCCGCGCAGGTTGAAACAGTGAAAGAAATATCCGGAGGAGTAGTGTCCTGAGGCGGGGGTTCAGGAGCTGGTGTTGGTGTAGTGGTAACCGTGCTTGTCGCCGTTGTGGTTGCTTGCCCGCCTGAACTTTGCGAAGGCTGGGAGCTTGTCGAACCCGTCGAAGTCGTTGTTGCGGTACTTGCCGTAGTTGCGGCATTCGTCGTTGTCGAACTTGTGCTTGTTGATGAAGAAACAGCGCTGTCTGTCGTGCCTGCGGCTACGCCGGGACGAGCAGGCGTATTACCCTCTACGATGCCGATCCCCCCGTTCCCGCCTCCGCCGCTGTTTCCTTGCACAGAGGCCGCAGCAAAAGCAACGCGCGTGGGAGTCGGCGGTGTTGGCACAATTCGGGTGGGAGTCGGTGTTGGTATCGGTGTCGGTATTGGTGGTTGCGCAATCACGTTGGGAATAATCCTGGGTGCCGGGGGTGGAATCCGTTGCGGTTGTGGCTGCGGAGACGGGGGCGGCGGTGGAATTAATTTTGGTGGTGCCGACAGTTGAGATGCCGGTGTTATTACATCGCCCTGCAAATCCTTTTCCGTCACGCTGGTTCCATAGAGCGCGCCAGCCACGCCAAAAAGCGCCCGTGGGTTCATCATACGGGAGATGCCCGCTCCAACCGCGGCAAGCGCGCTGCGCCCGGTATCGTACATACCCTTCGCAACTCCGGCAACAGCGGTATTGCTCGCCGTTGCAATCGGATCCGCAATGCTAAACGCAACCCCTTCGATTTTGTGTCCCCACGTAAGCTTTGGCGGAACAAGGCACGGCTTTTGACTATCCTGCACTTCGTTTGTCTCAAGCCGGTCCAACGAAGACCCGATACCGGCAACAATTTCACCACTGCGATACTTCAGATAAATCGTGGAAAAATTATGCCCGAGCGAATCATCGTCGGGCTTTAGCACAATATGCGTATTGGGCTTCATAATGGGCCGGTGAAGCGTGCGCCCCACCACGCCCGCAATCACTTTGTCCGTATCCGAAGTAATCCACCTCCCCGCTCCCGCCACCCTCCCCGAAGGCGTCGCCACAGAATACACCCCGATCGATTCACTCGGCACCCCGCTCGCCTTGCCCGCCACCGTATCATAAAAACTATTCGCATAAAAATTCCCCTGCGAATGCGCAACCAAGAGAAGTTTTTGCGTTTTCACCTTCTCACTCGCCGACTTCAACATCTCCACTAAATCATAATCCTCCACCGCCTCCTTATCGAACAACCCTTGTTCAATTGACTTGATGATGTCACCAAGTCCCCCGAGATGAGAGGGGTTATGAAGAAAGTCGACTTTAATATTTTCGTTTTTGTAGGTATCTGATAATCGTTCTTCAAGTGCCTTTTTGTTATCGCCCGCTGCTTCCTTATCCGTAAAGACACCATTTATTGTAAGGATAGTATAACCACTTTGAGAACAGGCCAGACTAGCCGTTTGAGCAAAAACAGCAAGGGGAGATAAAATTACCACGGTTGATACCCCTAATTGGGTAAGTTTGAGTAATCTATATCGCATACTCTATCTAACGATTCATAACTCCCTATTTTATCGTAAAAATCTTTTCGTGCCTTTTTTCGTTGTTCTGTATTAAATTGTCTATCCTTTACAGACAAACGCAATCGATCGCTTTCCGAAATGAATTTATCCATATTATCTCTCGACAAAATTTTACCAACACAGAGATATGATCTATCTTCTTCTTGGATCGCTGCTATAACCGTCCCCTCACTCACTATCACCTGCGTCACTTCCATCTGCAACGCGAGCGCGTATTGCAAAAGCACGGCGCGGGTTTTGGCGGAGGCGGGGTATTGTTTGAAGATGGCGAGTTCCACGTCGTCGCGGATGCCGTTGCGGTTGGCATCTATGCCCGCGACGGTCTGGTCGGCCAGAGGGCCGGGGTCGGGCGGTAAATTTTTACCCATCACGTCATCGAGCGTAAGTTTGGTGGCATGGATTTTCGCAACCTGTTCATTCGTCTTTGCCTCATTCCGCAAATAAAACATGCGATATACCACCAAAGCGGCAAACGCAATGAGCAGGATGAGCAGGAACCATTTGAGTATTTTTTTGAAGAGAGGCATGAGATTATCAAATCCTTTATGTGCTTTTCCAGCGACCGAATCGCCGAGGAGCATTACCATAAATCAAAACTTTATCATTAAGTTTTTTGGTCATAGGAATTTTGGTAAACAGCAACTCCATCACCTTGGGCTTTATCATATTGAATCGCACTTCTCGATAGTGTATTTCGCTATCATTTCTCATTTCCAATTCTCCGAGATTTTTGCCGTTGTATCGCAGTAAAACTTTTTGCTCCGGCATTTGGCCTGCCGCAATTGCCCTAGAATTGCAAACTTCCAAACTATCACCAAGCGCATCAACAACATCTTTATTCAGAAAAATATGGAACACGCCGTCTTGCTTGACGGTCAAATAATTTACCTCACCTCCATTAAACAAAGATTTGTTTAAGAATGCTTTTAGGCGAGATACCTCTTTCAATTTTTCTGCCAATTTGACCATTGGCACACGCAAACGTTCTTTTGCAACAACCTTATTTCTTGCATATTTGGCATAAGTTGTTGGGAACGCATTGATACAATCTACAAGCAGAGCCCCAATACCGTTCATAACCACAAAAGCGTGGTCTTTTTCAAAGCGCCCTAATCCGTAAAGAAACACCTGCCATTTCTTCACTCCGCTTTTCACAGAGTGGGCATCGCCGGATGGATCAATAACGTCCTTTTTGGCTTGAGGGTCATTTTTGTAATCACTGGGAAGTCCAACAGCTAAGGCAAACTCAAACGCATCGTCGTGTCCTTGCTGACGCACTGCTCTTGCTTTTTCGGTTGTAAGCGCTCGTTTCTTTCTCATTTCGGTAATTTCCAAATTAATAATTCATGTGATTTTTTAACATGACTTCCATTATTGTCCCTTCTGCGGTTTTTTCCAATCCGAGTATCGCCCTGACTGAAAGTGTACTGCCATGACGGAGCAATCATGTCAAAATCTTTATACCAACCCCTTATCGCAGAGCAATCATTGTATGAGAGGACGAAACCACCTTTATGTTCCATAAGAAAGTCACGCAATAACTCATGCTTAAAGCCATTGTGATGAATTGGAAAATTTCTGTGGGGATAAAGACCAACAAAAGTCTTACTGTCGCCATTAAGATAATATGGTGGATCACAATAGAGAAAATCGTTCTTGTGCTTCGCCATTATTTCCTCAAAAGACGCGCACTCAGCTTGCAGAGTATCAGCACGGAAATCTCGGACTTTCTCTATCATTGTTTGATAACGTTCTTTTTGCAAATAAACGCTGGACGGCCAGCCGAGAAAGTGTGGACCGTAGGATGTATTATGATTAAAGTAGTAGTATGCTGCTAAATCAAATTTGTCGAGTTTTTCCCTCCCCTTCCAATGTCTCTTTAGTCTTTCCTTTACTTTCTTGAAAGCTTCCCGTGTCGGTTCAAATTCACACAACCGCTCAGAAAGCGCATTCTGATTTTTTAATTGAACATTCCAATAATTGATGAGGATATCAAAAACATCATATCCGATAACTGGTAAATTTAATTCTTTGGCTATTGCAACTTCTACTGAGCCTCCCCCAAGAAATGGAGAGACAACCCGTTTTGTGTTGTCGGGTATGCGTTCCACCACTAAACCAACAGCAAGACTTTTCCCGCCAGCATATCTGATCGGTGCACCCATATACCGCTTGTATTTCGTTTTTCCGCTCGGGCTTGTCAAACTATTCAAAAATACTTTCTTGCGCTCTGCAAGCGTGTTAGGAAATAGTCCGGCAAAGTTAAGCTGTCTCAGTTTTTTCCTCTCTGCGAGTACAGTCTGCATATATTTTAATCATACGCCGCCACATACAGGAGGTCAATTTAAGAAAGACGGTTAGCATCTATGCCCGCGACGGTCTGGTCGGCCAGAGGGCCGGGGTCGGGCGGTAAATTTTTACCCATCACGTCATCCAAGGTAAGATGCGTGGCGTGAATCTTCGCCACCTGTTCTTTCGTCTTCGCTTCGTTCCGCAAATAAAACATGCGATACGCCACCAAAGCGGCATACGCAATCAAAACAGTCACCCCCGCCCACTTGAGGAGTTTCTTGAAGAGGGGCATATGCCTCTATGATACGGTGCCCGACAGCGAGGGTCAAACAGCGAAGGTGTGGAAAACTTTTAAATCAACATTCACCACACGATCGTGTTTTATTGCCTAGCAAGTGAGCGAAAAGAAAGTTTACTTTCTTTTCCGAACGAGCGACGGCACTATAGGGTCAAATACCCCGTGGCTTGCCGCGGGTATTGCCCTATATTTGTTGATTTAAAACCATGCCAACCTTATATTTCTAATTGCACCGGATATCGCCGTCAGGAGGGTTCATTGCGTCTTCAGAGTAAATGACATAGATATTTTCATTTGTAATACCATGGTTGTTAGGCAAATATTTTTCTATCCATTCCGACCACAGATAATCTTTCTTAAAAAACTCTCCATCAATAAAATAAACCCCAATCTCCGCTGAACGCTCCCCTATGAATGTCGAGGTGGCTACTGCGGCATAATTTTTCAGCACTTCTTCCTTTGAAAGCGGGCTTGAGCGGAATTCTCCGACAAGGTAGTCGCAATGGTTTGACTCGCCGAAATTACCGAATTCCGCCATCTCGGCCAAGAGGCGCGATCCCGCAGGATGCACGGATTGCATGGATGAGCGGAAATTTCTCTGCATGTTCCATAACTGGTAATTATGGAAAGGGATTTTCCAAGTGACGGCGACGATAAACGGAGTGATGACGCAAAAAACGATCATCCCAAAGATTGCAAATATCCTTACGGCGATGCGGTAGACACGCTTCATAATCAAATGATTTTCAGACATGCTCTAATAACATCGAAGGTCGCCATAGGGGGAATAACCGCTCTGCGAAGCGAAGATCAGATAGAGATTATCTCTTGCGGCGGACACGTCAAAAGATCGGCGAAGTTCTGCCTGCCACTCGTACCACGGAAAGTCAGTAAAAAATTCTTCCTCATCAAAAAAATGGACTTCCACGGGAATGTGCTTCGTGTGATCGAAAGAATCGATAGAAAGTCCGTTATATGCTTTCCGCACGTCTTCTTTGGAGCGCGGGGTAGACCGCAACTCACCGATGAAATAATCACAGGAATGAGACGCAGCACTGAAAAGACCACCAAAATCCTTTCTTTTTAACAATAATTTGGAACCCGGAGGATGGGCCGGGGCAATTGTCTGAAAGTTTCTCTCTAATCTCCAAAGGTTGAACTGATGGATCGGCATTTTCCACATCGTGACAGCAGCAGACACAATAATGAGGCAAAAGACAATGAAGCCGAAACATGAGGATATATTCATCGCGACATGAGATACGCGCAACATAATCAGTGGAGCCACTCCTGGGCAAGTTTATAGAATTCATTCGCGATCTGCAGACCTCGGTCATTGGGTTGGGGATGGGCATGCGGAATTTTACCCTTTAGCGAATATAGGGTTGCAATAATGTCCGGTGATTTGTTGATGTCAACATATTTTTTCCATTCTTGCAATTTCATCAATAAGGATTGCACCCAAAAGATATGGGTCTACATGGAATCTTTTTGCTGCGGCAAAGACGAGATCCCTCTGAGGTTGCAATTTCCCCTTAGCCATTTCTTTGGCGATAAGAGCATGGCCATCAATGACAATAAACGGTCCTTCACCCTCTTTCAACGAATCCTGGTAGAGCAGCCAGTAATTATCAAAAGCCGGCGTAGACATGGCATGCCCGATGTCATCAACGGAAGAAAATAGAAGACGCGAGGAAATAGAAAGTTGATCCAGCTGCTCACTCTTGGCAGTATGCGGTTTTGTGCGGAGATAGGCGCCAGCACTGCTTCGCACCGGATAGGCGTTTTCTAATCTCCCGTCCTTTGCCAATTGCACTGCTTCCTGCAAGGAATATGCTTGCAACGTATCTGTGACAAAGACAAGATTTTTGCCGCCGGCATTGGTGGCAACCAAGATGATTTTCATAGTACCCTCATGATACGACCACACAAAAACGGGTCAACCTAAACAGGTGTGGATAAGTTTTAAATCAACATTCACCACACGATCGTGTTTTATTTGTTGATTTAAAAAATACTCATACCGCCTACTTTCTAATTACACCTGATGTCGCCATAGGGTGGATAACTATCTTGCCTTGCAAACACCATGTAGAGTGTGCCGTCCAGAGACACCGGATCAATATATGACTGCGCTTTATCGCGCCAATCTGACCATGGGTATGGATCCATCAAATTCTCTTTATCGAAAAAACGGACTTCGATAGGAACAGGATTTATGCCGTCAAATGACTTGATGAAAATTCCACGATAGTATCGCGCTATCTCTTCTTGAGATCCCTTTCCTGCGCGCACCTCGCCGACAAGATAATCACACCCGTTTGAAGCACCACGAAAAAGATTCCCAAAATCTCTGACTCTCAAAACATACCTTGAATCCTCGGGATGATGCGAGTTTATTGCACTAAAGTTTCTTCCTAATGTCCATAGATTGAATTGATGGATCGGAGCTCTCCACATGGCAACGACAAACAACGGCGCAATAAGCAGAAAGGCAATAATGCCAAAACCGGCAAATATATTTTTAGCAGTATCAGATATATGAGACATAATCAACGCAGCCATTCTTTTGCAAGCGCATAAAATTCTTCCATGATTTGCAAACCACGCTCATTTGCCTTGGGATCCGGATGAGGATCCACATGTTTTTTGGAATATAAGGTAGCAATGATTTCCGGCTTTTTGTTCAGATCAATAAATTTTTTCCACTCATCAACGAGGGCACGCATTCCTGCCGCCGCAAAGTAGATGCTGTGTTCCGGTTGAATAAGATATGTGTATAGGTGTGACCGCGGGGTCTTTGCAATTTTTTCTTTGTGCATAAGTTCACATACATATTGGACTCTCTGGTCGAGTCCAAACAATGAGAATATTTAACGTCTATCGCGGAGTAAAAGGATTTGTAACGGTGTATCATGACGCATTACGCTATGCGTATATGATTACACCCAAAGCATTACAGAAGGCGAAGGTATTGGCATTCTGGGAAAAGCGCGGCATCCAGACAACCATGGAGGCATTCGAGGTCAAGCGCTCAACCCTGTATCTGTGGAAAAGACAACAGAAACAAGGGAAAGGAATGATCGAGGCACTAAACGAACACTCCAGAATGCCCCACAACAAGCGAAAACGATCATGGTCGATACTCATTACCTCTGAGATCAAACAACAACGTGCCCTGCATCCCAACATAGGAAAAGACAAATTGCATGTGCTGCTTGGTCAATTCTGTGAACAGAATCGCCTGCCCGTACCTTCCGCCTCTACTATCGGTCGTCTCATCAAGGATTATGGAGGTCTGCGCATGTTTCCAAAGAAAGTATACCATAATGGCAGGGTTGCGCCCATGAAGCGCAAAAAG
>JACPYI010000005.1 GCA_016196115.1 Candidatus Sungiibacteriota bacterium | reverse complement strand
GTCTGAACCCAGCTCGCGTGACTTTTTAATTGGCGAACAGCCAAACGCTTGGGAGCTTCTTCACCCCCGCGCTAAGTCGAGCCGACATCGAGGTGCCGAACCCTCTCGTCGCTATGGACGCTTGGAGAGGACTAGCCTGTTATCCCCGGAGTAGCTTTTATCCGTTGAGCTTCCGCCGTCTCTTAAACGGGCGGTCGGATCATTATGTTCCGCTTTCGCGTCTGCGCGGCATGTCCGCCTTGCAGTTAAGCCGGCTTGTGCCATTATACTATCTCCCGCGTTTCCATCGCGGGATAGCCGACCTTAATAAACCCCTCCGTTACCTTTTAGGAGGGTTTCGCCCCAAACAAACTGCCCACCAGACACTGTCCCCCAACCTTTGCGTCGGGGTTAGAAATGAGAACGTTAAAGAGCGGTATTTCACTGTTGGCTCCACCCGGCCCGAAAGCCGGACTTCAAAGCCTCCCGCCTATGCTACGCATCAACGCGCTCACCCCAATATCAAGCTGCAGTAAAGCTTCCGGGGTCTTCTTGTCTATCTGCAGGTAACCGGCATCTTCACCGGTATTGTATTTTCACCGAGCTCCTCCCCGAGACAGTTCCCCAGTCGTTACGCCTTTCGTGCACGCGTGAACTTACCACGCAAGGAATTACGCTACCTTAGGACAATTATAGTTATTGCCGACATTCACGAGGGCTTCGGGCGGTCGGCTGTTAACCTTCTCGCATTGGTCAGGCGTCACCCCCTATACATCCTGTTACCAGTTCGCAGGGAGCTGTGTTTTTGATAAACAGTCGCCAGGGAATCTTTCGCTGCGGCCCCGCGCTCCGCGCGGAAATATCGATATATCGTTATATCAAAATTTCTGTGCGAAGCACAGGGCAGGCCTTATCCCGAAGTTACGGCCGCTTGTTTGCCGAGTTCCTTAGGGAGGACTCACTCGTTCGCCTTGGTGCTCTTCACCCGTCCACCTGTGTCGGTTTACGGTACGGTCCCCATGAGATAGTATCCGAGAAGATTTTCTTGGAAGACTGCTCCACCGCATTTATCAAAGCTTTCGCAAAGACATTTTGCGTGCACTTGGGATTGCCGTAATGGCCGCTGACGGATTTACCTGTCAGCATCCTTTATGCCCGCAACGCGAATCCAATAACACGCGCGGTGTACTAATCTTCGTTACTCCATTGGATATCCCACGGGGGTGCTGGAATATTAACCAGCTGTCCATCAGCTGCGGCTTTCGCCATCGCCTTAGGACCGACTGACCCTTGGCTGATTTCCATTGCCAAGGAAACCTTAGACTTTCGGCGGTCCGATTTCTCATCGGACTTGCGGTTACTTGTGCCAACATTCTTGCTTCCGGCCGCTCCACTCCGACTCGCGTCGTAAGCTTCATAGCAACCGGAACACTCTCCTACCACACCCGTGCAAAGCACGAGTATTCGCATCTTCGGCATGAGGCTTAGCCCCGATTATTTGTGGCGCGGCGTCTCTTGACGAGTGAGCTGTTACGCACTCTTTAAAGGATGACTGCCTCTAAGCCAACCTCCTCGCTGTTTAAGAAACACCACCACCTTACTTGCACTGAGCCTCAATTTAGGGGCCTTAGATGACGATCTGGGCTGTTTCCCTTTTGACCAATGGAGCTTAGCCCCCATAGTCTGACTAACCCATAAAAACATCTAGCATTCGGAGTTTGATTGAGTGACCGAGGTTTCCCCGTGCTCTACCTCTAGATTGTTATGGGCCGCTAGCCCAAAAGCTATTTCGGAGAGAACCAGCTATTCCCGGGTTCGATAAGCTTTTCACTCCTTACCACAGCTCATCCGATGATTTTGTAGGATCAACCGGTTCGGACCTCCCTCCGATGTTAATCGGAGTTCATCCTGGCCATGGTAAGCTCACCCGGCTTCGGGTCTTATTCGCGCTACGTGGTCCGACGTAACGTCAAACCAACGCGCTATTAACACTTGGTTTCCCTGCACATACGTCCCTTGCGGGACTTATGTAAGCAGCACGAATAAACTCGTTGGCTCATTCTTCAATAGGCACCCCGTCACTCCGACCCCCTTGCGGGCGTCGAAGCTCCGAGTCTTTGTAGGTATATGGTTTCAGGTTCTATTTCACTGCCCTCACCGGGCTGCTTTTCACCGTTCCCTCGCGGTACTTGTTCACTATCGGTTTTGAAACGTATTTAGCCTTGGCTCTAAGTCGAGCCGGATTCCCCCGACTTCTTCCTATGGTCGGGGTACTCAAGAAAAAAAATCAGAAAGCGTAAAATAATTTTCGCCTACGGGGCTTTCACCCTCTATGACGGTCCTTTCCAGAACCTTCGGCTAATCATCTTATCTTGGTGGACTCTCTTTCACCCTCTTAAAGGATGAAATGATTTTTTCTTACAACCCTCCGACCTCCGATCATATATCGGAGCGTCGGAGTTTGGGCTCTTCCCTTTTCGCTCGCCGCTACTGGGGGAATGCGGCCCCTCGATTTCTCTCGGGACCATTTTTTTCTTTTCCTCCGCTTACTGAGATGTTTCACTTCAGCGGGTTCGCGGCCCTGTCATACGACAGGGCCAATCGCGTTTTGCGCGATTGGGTTTTCCCATTCGGACACCCCCGGATCATAGGTTGCTCGACACCTTCCCGGGGCTTATCGCAGTCACGCCACGTCCTTCATCGCCGTTTCAAACCGAGGCATCCTCCATATACCCTTCCGCGTTTTGATTTGCACCTAGGTTTTTTATACCCCGCAGTTGCGGGGTAAACCTGCTTTTTTTATGTCAACGTACGCGCGCACAGAAAAAATCAGCCGCCCCTCAAGCGGAGCGACTGATTTTTATTCAGTTCGCGTGAGCTCGCGGAATAATTATGAAGAATCCCGCGAATGACCGCTTTGAAGGGGTAAAAAATGATGTATCTTTCTCATGCGCTCCCAGTATAGACCCCCATTCAAAAGCAGTCAACCCCTCGACTACGCTCGGGGCAAGCTCGCTTTTTATTTCGAGATTTCTTTTCTCAATTTGGCAATAAAGTCGGCCGCGTGATCTTTGCCGCCAAGCCCAAACGCAAGACCGCCCGCTATCGCGAGCATCGCCACAAAACCGGTAAAGATTGTTTTGATAAGCTCTCCTGCCACACCCAATTGAAACAACGCCGCTAAAATACCGAATACCCAAATTGACCACCGTGTGACACCCGCCAAAAACGGTGCCGATGGAAGCTTTCCCGCCTCTGCCGCTCCTCGCACAATTCGTTTGACCGCCTCAGCCACCATTGCCGCCGCAAGTAAAATCAATACCGCCACAATTACATTCGGAATATACAAGAGCACTACGTCGCGCA
>JACPYI010000004.1 GCA_016196115.1 Candidatus Sungiibacteriota bacterium | reverse complement strand
TGCGTGAGTCGTCCATATTGAGATACATCATTCCTCAAGTATGACGGCTCGCGCTTCAACGCAGGAAGAGCTTCAATTTCAGGCTCATTCTGCGTTGGAATAGGGTTCATTTCAGGCTCATGTTGTATTGGATAAGACTGGGACTTGAAAAGAAGCCGGAAATGCGTATGATGGACGCGTATGTCTGATTCATTCATTATCCATGGCGGAAAGCCCTTGCACGGCGAGGTTATGATCAGCGGGTCCAAGAATGCCTCGTTTCCGCTGATCGCGGCATGTCTGCTGACCAAAGAGCCGTGTGTGCTCGAAAACGTGCCCCTTATTCAGGATGTGGTGGTCATGGTTGAGATGGTTACGAAACTGGGCGCTCGGGTTGAATGGGATCAACACGCGCGCGAACTCACCATTGAGGCAAAAGATATTATCACCTGCTCACCGGACGAAGCGCTTTCGAGAAAACTGCGCGGCTCCATCGTGCTTGCGGGTGCGCTTCTGGGCCGGCTTCGCCGCGCGGAAATTCCGTATCCGGGGGGAGACGCAATCGGCGCCCGGCCATTAACCGCGCATTTCCGTGCGTTCGAGGAATTGGGTGCGGTGATTCGCGAAAGCGAGATCATTAAGATAGACGGTGGCGCACTGGCCGGCACGTCATTTTTTATGGACGAGCCAAGCGCCACCGCAACGGAAAATGCGATTCTTGCGGCCGTGCTGATTCCCGGAAAAACCGTTATCGCGCTTGCCGATTTTGCGCCGCCCATACAAGAGCTGATCGCGTGTTTGCGTACCATGGGTGCGGATGTTCAATTGCGGGATTTGCATATTGAAATCAACGGAGTTCGGCGCCTGCACGGCACGCGCTACAGGATCAATCCGGACGAGATTGAAATTTCCAGTTTCGCCTGTCTTGCCGCCGCTACCCGCTCCGAAGTGGTGCTGCGGGGGATCACTCCGCAGTATCTTGATCCGGTACTTCTGCAATTGCAAAAAATGGCGGTTGTATTTGAGCACGACTCCACGAGCATGAAAATCATGAAGCCGATTTCCGGGTACAAAAGCTTTCGGATACAATCCGGACTGTATCCCAAGCTCATGCCGGACCATGTGCCGCCGTTTGCCGCGCTTGCCACGCAGGCCGAGGGCACCTCGCTCGTGCATGATTGGATGTACGAAAACCGGCTTCGCTATATTCCGGAGCTGCAAAAAATGGGCGCTACGTGCGAAATTTTGGATCCGCACCGGGCGCTGATCACGGGTCCGGCAGTGCTTGCCGGGTGCGAGGTTGAAAGTTTTGATTTGCGCGCCGGCATGGTGCTCGTGATTGCCGCGCTGGTGGCACGCGGCCGCTCGGTCATTTCAAACGTGAGTCACATTGACCGCGGATACGAGCGTATCGAAGAACGGCTTCGGCAGATCGGCGCGGATATTGAACGGATATCGGAGAATGACAAATGACAAATTCCAAATGTCAAATAAAGTTTAAGATCCAAAAGCGCGCAATCTTTTTATCATTTGAAATTGGGGTTTTGAAATTTTTCACTTTATGTTTGTACGAAAAATAGGTATTGATTTGGGAACAGCAAATACGCTTGTCTTTGTGCCAAAGCGCGGCGTGGTGGTGAATGAGCCGTCAGTGGTTGCGGTCTCGTCCGACGACAACACGGTTTTGGCCGTGGGCAATGAGGCGCGCGACATGATCGGCAGAACCCCGGAAACCATTGTCGCGTACCGTCCCTTGCGCGACGGCGTAATCGCGGACTATCGCGTAACCGAGGCCATGCTGCGCTATTTCATGAACAAGGCGTCCGGCTCCATGCGGCTGTTCCGGCCCGAGGTTATGATCTCGGTGCCAGCCGGAGTCACGTCCACGGAGCGGCGCGCCGTGATTGAGGCTGCGGTGCACGCCGGCGCAAAAGCCGCGTATGTGGTAAAGGAGCCGGTGCTTGCGGCAATCGGCGCCGGCATTCCGATCAACGAGCCGGCCGGACACATGGTGGTGGACATCGGCGGCGGCACCGCGGATGTTGCCGTGGTCTCGCTTGGCGGGATCGTGGCTGCCACGTCCGTAAAGGTTGCGGGCGATAAACTTGATGCTGCCATTACCGAGCACATCAAACGAAATTACAATCTTGCGATCGGGGATCGCACTGCCGAGGAAATAAAAATTAAAATCGGGTCCGCAGTCCCGAGCACTGATGAGCATCTGGTCATGGAAATCCGGGGTCGCGATCTCATGAGCGGCCTGCCGAAAACAATCGAGTTGCGTTCGCCCGAAGTAACCGCTGCCATCGGGGACGAACTCGACGAAATCATCCGCGCCATCAAATCGGTTCTGCACGAAACCCCGCCCGAACTTGCCGCGGACATCATGGACAAAGGAATTGTCATGACCGGCGGCGGCGCGCTCCTGCGAAACATAGACGAACTCGTCCTGCAGGAAACCGGCGTCCCGGCCTACATCGCCGAAGAATCGCTCTTGTGCGTCGTCAAAGGCACCGGCATCGCTCTCGAGCATCTGGACGTATACAAGCGGAGCATTATGAGCAAAAGGTAACATGATTTGTTGACATTGATGCAACGCGGGTAGTATCATGAGTGTATGGAAATCATCACCTCTACGAATATTTTAAGTACGGTTATCCTGATTGCGCTTAGCATCATCGGTTATTTTGTAAAGGACAAATTAAAAAGCTTGGCAGCCAGTGATGACCGCCTCGAAGGCAATTATAATCGTCTTGAAGGCAAAATTGATAAGATCTCTGAACAAATGGGAAATATTGCAGGACGAGTTTCCCGTATTGAGGGGTCCATGAGATTATCTCCTCTCGGAACGCACTCTCCGGTCACATTGACTCCGGTAGGGCAGGAGATCTTGGAGAAAAGCGAAATCGGGGCGGCTGCCGACAGATTGAAAGATGAACTTATGGCAAAGATTCGCATGGAAAATCCCAAGACCGCGTATGACGTGCAGGAAGTATCGAAAAAGATATTCCAGGAGTTTGCGTGGAGCGAAGCCGACCTCAACAAATTCAAAGATTTTGCCTTTCAAAGCGGCAAATGGACTCTTGCCGACATTTATGAGGTCGGCGCAATCCATTTCCGCGACCTGGCTCTCAAAGAACTGGGCATGCCCGTTGATGACTTGGACAAAAAATAGCCAAACGAAAAGCAGAGTATATTGATACTATGCATATTCGAACAAACTCAAAATCCGTAGTAATGAATGAAATAAAAGCCCTTATTGCCGGGATGATTTTCGAGGTTCTGAATGATCCTGATTTTGGCTTGGAGTTGAGTGAAAAAGCGAAAAGCCGCCTCCGCCGCGCGCGGATGCAAAAGACAAAGACAGTGCCATTGTTCGAAATCAAAAAGAGGTACGCTCTTGCATAATATGTCTCGATGGTCGCTACACTTTTCAAAAGAGGCAGAGCAAGATCTTGCCGAACTCGATTCCCCGATTCGCACAAGGATCATAGTAAAACTTGAATGGTTGATGGAAAACTTTGCTTCGCTCACTCCCGCTCCGCTCGCTGCCGAATGGAGCGATTTTTTCAAACTTCGTGTCGGCGATTGGCGCGTGGTGTATACGATACATTGGACTGATCATCGGATCGTCGTAGAATATATTGACCGGAGGGATAAGATTTACAAGAGGCGATGAGGGTTTGTGAGAAAAAAGTTTTTCAGAAACGAAAAGGGGTCATACCATACAAACGGGTATGACCCTTGACTTGGCTAGTAACCAGCTGCCTTGATAAGGCAGCATGCCACTTGCCATACGCCGAGTGCCAACCCCATAAGAATGGCTATCATCTCGGCATCAAACTTCTTTTTTGGAGCCGAGGCCTCTGCTTGGCGGTCGAACTCCTCAAGATCCTCTTTTCCGAGGATCACAATGCACTCCACTCTTTCACGCATTACCTGCATTTCCTACTCCTTTCATGGGTTGAGGGAATGACAGTTAAAAACATAATATCATATACTAAGAAAAAAGTCAAGTGATCCTCGGACACTCTCGACAAATCGCATATCTGGAGCGGGCGCGGGAAAATGGCAAATTGGCCCATGCGTATCTTTTGTATGGGCCGCAACGGGTGGGCAAGCAGGCAGTGGCGATGGAGTTTTCCAAGACATTGGGGGCGGAGGCGATGCTGGTGGATCGGGAGCATACGCTCGTGTCGAAAAAGGATGAGCGCAGGGACATTCCCATCGAGGATATCCGGGAGATCAAGCGCATGTGGACATTGACGCCCAGCGGCGATACGTGGCGCGTTTTGATCATCAACGACGCGGAACACATGAGCGACCAGGCCGCGAACGCGTTTTTGAAAATGCTTGAGGAGCCGGGTTCGCGCACGATAATTTTTCTTATTGCGTCCGGTCGTGATCTGCTCATGCCGACCATTATTTCGCGTGCGGTGAATATGAGTTTCTCTTTGGTACCGGACGACGTACTGCGGGGATACCTTGAGGATTATGGTCATTCCCGCCCGCTTCGCCTTAGCTCCAGCGAGGCGAGCGAAAGCGGGAATCCAGTACATGACGGTTCTGGATTCCCGATCAAGTCGGGAATGACAATACAAAAAATAAATCTGCTGCTCACGCTTGCGGCAGGACGCCCAGGTGTATTACTGGAACTTTTGCAAGATAAAAACATTCTTGCACAGGAGCAAGAACTGCTACGCGATCTTGAACAATGTCTCGCGGTTGGACGCGCTCCGGAAGCGTTTCAATTGAGCGAGCGGATCGCGGGAGATCGGGACACAGTCGAGCGGCTGATCGCGCGCCTGTACGGGCTGTTGCGCACAGGGCTGCTCGGGCATGTTGCAGACGGGGCGATTCATGAGTATATTGGAAGCATCAAGCATCTTGATCGGGTAGCCACCATGCTTGAGACGTCCAATGTCCAGACCCGGCTCGGCCTTGATGCCTTGCTTCTCGCGCTTCAAAAAAAATAAGTTTGCATGTGTATGCTTAAAACAGGTCTCGGAGTATTTTTTGTTATTATTGTGCTCTTCATACTTTTTCCGTTTTTTTTATGGATGGCGGGCGTCTCGATATTTCCATTCGGTTCCGGAAACGGCGGATCCGGAAAAAATGCCGTCTTGTTGCGCTCAATCGACGAGGGCGTGCATTGGGACAGCGCGACCTTCGAGCAGGGGAAAGGCGTATCAGCTCCGGCCCAAGTGTTGCATGTTGCCTTTGACACGCTCAATCTCGACATCATGTATCTTGGCGCAAAAGCAAATGGTCTTTGGAAAAGCACTGACCGTGGCGCTACGTGGAAAAAAATGAGCGACTCGTCCCGGCTCCTCCAGCCCAACGCCGACGTGTATCGCATTGTCATGAGCACGTCAAGTCAGGATGTGCTCTATATTGCGGTATTCCAGAATAAGAAAGGGAGAGTATTCCGGAGCGATAACCGCGGAGCATCGTTTCGCGAAATTTATTTCGTCGCGCCCGACAATATTCCGGTATACGACATCTATGTATCGCCGACAGACGTGAACCGCATTGCGATCGCAACCGGACAGGGCGGGATTCTTCTGTCGCACAACGGCGGGCAGACATGGAGCGTTGCGCACTGGTTCAGCGAATCCATGGTGCGCGTCGCAGGCAACCCCGGATTTTTTTCCGAAATGTACGCGGTGGACTCGAGCAGGCGGCTTAAAAAAACATTTGACGAGGGCGAGAACTGGGCCGAACTTGGGCAGGGATCCGGAAGTGAAGGCACTGGAGGATACCCGGGTTCAACCGGAGGATTTGGCGCAATCCCGCCGCCGATCCAGGGATTTCCGCAGGAGCCCCTTTTCTTTGGCCCGACATCGGGCTCCGGCGGGTCATTCCGATCCAGCGCCACCGCCGGTCTGCCCGCCGCGGTTGAGACATTTGCCATTGATCCCCGCAATTTCGAACGCATCTTTATCGGCGCTGTCGAGGGCCTGTACCGCTCGCTTGACGGCGGGTTTACCTGGGGCCGCATTGAGACCCTGGTCTACCCATCCGCCATCACCGTGACTGCCGTTGCCGTGCACCCGCACAAAAGCGGTACCATATTCACCGGCATCGGCTCCGAACTCTACCGCACCGACGATGACGGCAAGACATGGAATGTCCGCATGCTCCCCACCGCCATGCGTATCCGCGGCATTGCCCTCCACCCCCTCTACCCCGACTTCATGTTTACGTTTGTGGGGAGGTAACAAAAAGACGGAATGAGGACATGATAGGGAAAGATTATGAAGTACGTATTATCGTTATAACGATTCAACACTTACTCACGATCGTGTGCCATTTGTTGATTTGAAATTAACTGCACCAAATCGGATGCTTTCTCCGTATTCATAGATATGAGGGAAAAAACCAGGATCAATTTTTTGAACCTTTCTCATGTTGAACCTCCGCACCGGTTGCTGGGAAGCATTCTCGCGCATATTTCACGGGAACAGCGGCGGCACGCAAGGATGCGGCTTGCGGTCTGGACATCGGGCATGGCGGGCGCGGGCGCGGCATTGGCGCCGGCGGTGCGGTATGCCGGGCAGGAATTTTCCCGATCCGGGTTTTATGAGTACTTCTCGCTGCTGTTTTCGGACGGAGGCGTACTGCTGTTGAACTCATGGAGAGAATTTGCGCTACTGCTCGCGGAATCGCTCCCGCTGATGAGCGTGACGCTGGTGCTTGCAGCGGTCTTTGTGCTGCTGGGCTCGATCCGGCTCATGGCGCGGGACGGCAGGATTGCATTTTTATCCGTTCAATTAAGGTAGACATACACTTATGTCATTCCCGACTTGATCGGGAATCCAGAGGCCAGACAACCGGATTCCCGCTTTCACGGGAATGACGTGACGCTATCGTGAATTTCAAAAAATTCTTCCAATCAAAATTATTCACCAAAATCTTTGCCGGCATCGGGATCGTCATTGCAGCGCTCTTGATTTTCCAGGCAGGCATGTTTGTCGGCTACCGCAAGGCCGCATTTTCATACCGATGGGGACAGGATTACTATCATACGTTCGGCGGACGCCGGAAAAATTTTCTCGCGGGCATGGACCGCGGGGAATTTCCGAGCGCTCACGGCACCATAGGCAAGATCATCAAAATTGACTTGCCGACGTTCGTCATTGAGGGACAGGATAAGACCGAACAGGTTGTGCTGACGAACGATCAGACCACGGTGCGGCGTTTCAGAGAGACGATCAAACCCGCAGATCTGAAACCCGACGACTACGTCGTGGTTATCGGTGATCCCAACGACACGTCGCAAATCGAGGCACGCTTGATCCGTCTCATGCCGTTTCCGCCCGCCGCCATGATGGGCACGGGAACACCAATGACGAGATGAGAGAAGCATGCCATGAGCAAGTCAATTGTTTTTTTGCGACTTTTAAACGAAGTTTGATTCCAGAATCTAACGCAATATAATTGGCGCGCCGCGCCAAAAGTGATAGCGTTTGATTCTATGAAAAAGTATAAAAGATTGGGGTTGGATGAGCGGGAAGAAATCAGCCGAATGCTCGCTCAAGATGGTTCGT
>JACPYI010000037.1 GCA_016196115.1 Candidatus Sungiibacteriota bacterium | reverse complement strand
TTCTTTAATCCATTGTGGGTTGAGCTTGGGAGTTTGTGTATGTTGTTTTGATGCCGTGGTATGCTTGTTCATGCATCCATGATACCAGAATCAGCATATTTCCTCACTTTTTGTAGGGAAAACTCCCCGACCCCTCATCTAAATAATTTCTATAAAAACATATGCCCATCAACCCGCACATGAAATTGGTTGAGCATCTGCTTGATCTTGAAAAAATCGAGCAGCGTCCCACACGGGACGGATATGGTCTTGGGCTTGTACAAATTGGAGACGAAAATCCGAATGCGGTGGCTTTGTGCGCTGATCTTACCGAATCAACCCGGACCGAAGCGTTTGCAAAAAAGTATCCGGATCGGTTCATAGAGATCGGGGTGGCTGAACAAAACATGGCCTCGGTTGCATCCGGACTTGCAGCCATGGGCAAGATTCCCTTTATCACCTCGTATGCCATGTTCTCCCCCGGCAGAAATTGGGAGCAGGTACGCACGACGATATGTTACAACGAACAAAATGTGAAAATCATCGGCTCGCACGCGGGCGTATCAGTGGGGGCGGACGGTGCCACGCATCAGGCCATCGAGGATATCGCCCTTACGCGCGTGATCGCCAATATGCAGGTATTCGCGCCGTGCGATGTATGGGAAGGCAAACGCGTAACGCTTGTCGTGGGAAAAGTACAGGGACCCTGCTATGTGCGGTTTGGCCGCGAAAAGTCGCCGGTGATGACCACGGAGGAAACCCCGTTTGAGATCGGAAAGGCGTACGCGTACTGGATTGAGCCCAAGCGCACCAAGCCGCAGGTGGCGATTATCGCCTGCGGACCCTTGCTGCATCGCGCGATTCTTGCCGCAGACCAGCTGGAAAAAGGAGGAGTGAAAGTGCGCGTGATCAATAATGTCTCGATCAAGCCGATGGATGAGGAAACCATCATACAAGCGGCGCGGGATGCTGGAGCGATCGTCACGGTGGAGGAGCACCAGGTAAACGGCGGCATGGGATCGGCGGTTGCCGAGGTGCTCGCAAAGAATCATCCGGTGCCCATGGAGTTTATCGGCGTACAAAACCGTTTTGGCGAGTCCGGGCCTCCCGATGAGCTGCTTGAACGATTTGGCATGGGAGTAGAACACATTGTTGCGGCTGTGCATAAGGCATTGAAACGAAAATAGCCTTGCCGTATAATCAAGCTAACAACGATCAATAATTTTTTCTCTCATCTATGCCCTTGTTTCAAAAACATTCGCTTGTGCGTACCATTTATCTCTACTTATTCGCTCTGGTCGGTTTGACTTTGGTGATAATCGGCACGGTACGGCTGCTTGACCTTGGGCTGAAGATTTTTATTTTCAAGGAAGCGGACAAGCCGGAAAGCTTCCGATCCGGTCCGCCGTATCCGACTTTTGGAGTGCTTGAACCGGCGCCGGTGCGAAAGGAAAAGGCGCTTGGCGAGGTCAAGATCACGGAGAAAAAGGAAATTTCAGTGGAAGAAAAAGATGCGCTTGGCCGCTGGCTCGTGGAATACCAGTCCTGGCAGGAGTCCCAGAAAAACATTGACTACCTTCGCGCGTCCCGCGAGCGCGAAGCTTCCAATTCGCTTGCGTTTATTATCATCGGGCTGCCGCTCTATCTCTATCATTGGTTCGTGATCACGCGCGAACGGAAAAAGGAGACATAAATCATATGCATGACTTTATTGCCATAGGAGATATCGTGACTGATGCCTTTATCAAGCTGAAAGATCCCAGCGCGCATATTGATATAGATCATAATGTTCGTGAGATATGTATGCAGTTCGCGCAAAAGATCCCCTATGAGGACGTTATTATTGTTCCCTCGGTGGGCAACAGTGCGAATGCGGCGGTTGCTGCGGCGCGCCTGGGCCTCAAGAGCGCGCTGGTATCAAACCTGGGCAATGATTATTTCGGCAAAGAGTGCATGGATGCGCTTGCAGTTGAAAAAGTGGACACAAGGTATATAAGAGTACACCCGGGTCGGAAAACAAATTATCATTATGTGCTGTGGTATGAAGACGACCGGACTATTTTGATCAAGCATGAGGACTACGATTATATGTTGCCCGATATTGATGATCCGAAATGGATCTATTTGTCATCGCTGGGAGAAAATTCTCTTCCGTTTCACCGAGTCATAGAGGAGTATTTGTGGAATCACCCGAAAGTCAAATTAGCCTTTCAACCCGGAACGTTCCAGATGAAGCTTGGAAAGGACGCGCTCGCAGGCCTGTACCGCCGCGCCGATCTTTTTTTCTGCAATAAAGAAGAAGCGGAGCGTATTCTGAAAGTCGAGGAAAGCGATCCGAAAAAACTTTTGCAGGCAATGCATGCGTTGGGTCCGAAGATCGTCGTGATCACGGACGGCACCAAAGGCGCGTATGCGTATGATGGCGGAGGCCCTTCGATAAGCTCAGGGCAAAATTCGCGGCGCGAATTTTGGTTTATGCCGCCGTATTCGGATCCCAAGCCGCCGTATGAGCGCACCGGAGCGGGGGACGCATTTTCCTCCACGTTTACCGCGGCCCTTGCATATGGTATGGCCGTTCGCGACGCGCTTCTATGGGCGCCGATCAACTCCATGTCAGTAGTGCAGCAGGTCGGTGCGCGGGCCGGATTGCTCAACCGTTCACAGCTTGCCGAGTGGCTTGCCAAAGCCCCGAAGGATTATATGCCTCAATCGCTTTAATGAAATGGCATTATGTATTCTTTGTTCCAACGACGAGGATTTACTCTGATTGAGTTATTGGTGGTAATCTTGATTATCTCCTTGCTCGCCAGTATTATCTTTGCATCGGTGAACAGCGCGCGCAATAAGGCGAATTATGCGCGCGCAAGCGGAATTGAATGAATTTGTAAAAGTGGCGGTTCTTGCTCAGGGCGAGAGCGGGAACCGCCTGCAAGATATAACTGGAAGCGGCTGTAGCGAGTGTATCTGCCGGGGCTGGGATATTCGCAATGTCTCGGCCAGCTCCGCTTGTTATACGCAACTGATTACTGATCTATCTCTATTGACGATACCATGCTGAAAGAGTAACATTTGGATATGCAGACAATTACGATTCCTAAAAAAGAATATCAAGGTATTGTGCGACGTCAGGTAAAAATTGAGCAGGAACTTCGTGCGGTCAGAAAAGTACTGCTGCAGGAGATAGATGAAGCAGAAATAAAGCCCGTGGTTCTTGCGCGATGGGAGAAGATTAGCTGCGATCTTGATGACGGCAAAGGCCTCACGTTTTCTTCAGTATCCAAGATGCGCGATTGGCTGAAAAACGTATGAATGAAAAAGATCGTCAGGCAGCTGCAATTGGCGGTATTGTCTGTTCCGAGCGTTTCAGGCGTATTCTCGGAAGGTACAAACAAAAGGACAGGTCTCTTTTTCAAGAAATTGAAAAAGAGATAGAAAAAATAATTAACGATCCGACTGTCGGGAAGCCGTTTCGTTATACGCTTAAAAATCGCCGACGTGTGCGTGTCGGTTCTTTTGTTTTGGTGTACGAATTTCATGATGGCGAACTCCGGTTTATTGATTTTGACCACCATGATAAGGTATATCAGAAGAAGTTATGAAAACACTGAAAGAATTTTTAATGGATGCCCGGCAAAATCACTGGGCCACCGGGCATTTTAACGCGTGCGAGCTTGATCAGATGCGCGCGATTGTGGAGGCGTGCAAGGATGTCGGATCGCCGGCCATCATCGGCGCATCGGAAGGGGAGCGCAAACACCTTGGCATGATTGAGGCGGTAGTCTTGCGCGACGCGCTTGCGCAAGAGTACGGCATCCCGGTTTTTCTCAATGCGGATCACACCAAAAATGTTGATGCCGCAAAGCAGGCGATTGATGCGGGGTTTGACTCGATCCATATAGATTTGTCCGCGGAATCGTTTGAGCAAAATGTCATGGGAACAAAAGAAATTGTTGCGTATGGCCTGGCAAAGAATCCAGAAATCAATATTGAGGGCGAACTCGGGTATTTGGCCGGAGAGTCGAAAATCCAGCATGAAAAGATCGAGATAAATCCGGAAGACTACACCAAGCCGAAAGAGGCGGCCCGATTTGTGGAGCAAACCGGCGTAGACCGGCTTGCCATTGCGGTAGGCAATATTCACGGCATCTCGCTTGATGAGCCTGATCTGGATATTGAGCGCATTGCGGCTATTCGCAGCACAGTGCCGGAGCATGTTGCTCTCGTACTCCACGCCGCATCCGGCATTCCGGACGATCAGATCCGGCAGGCAATTGACGCCGGAATCTCCAACATCCATATTAACACAGATCTGCGGATCGCGTTTGTCAGCGAATTAAAGAAAAGCCTTGCCGAGCACCTTGACGAGGCCGCCATGTACAAGCTTGACGCAAGCGCGATTGAGGCCATGAAGAAGGTAGTCAAAGAAAAGTTGACACTTTTCGAGGCGATCAACAGAGTTTAGTACCCTTTCCTTTTTTTAAGAAGTATGGTAAAGTGGCCGTATATGCAGCAACTCAAGGCAAGAGCCAGAAATGAGCTTGGAAAATCCGTAAAAACGCTTCGAAAAGGCGGATTTTTGCCTGCGGTGGTCTATGGCGAAGGGGTGCCTTCCCAGCCGGTTGCGCTTCTCTATAAAGATTTTGTGGCAACGCTTCATGCGGCTGGCGAGTCAACATTAGTGACGCTGAATGTTGATGGAAAGCCGTTTAACGTGCTGATCCACGATGTGGCGTACGACCCGGTGAGCGATCTGCCGATTCATGCCGATTTTCATGCGGTCCGGATGGACAAATTGATCCGTACGCACGTGCCGCTTGAATTTGTAGGCGAATCTGCTGCGGTGAAAAATGATTCAGGCGTGCTCGTGAGGGTGGTGCAGGAGTTGGAAGTCGAAGCGCTTCCGCAAAATCTGCCGCACGGGCTTACAGTTGATCTTTCCCTGCTGGCAACCATTGGCTCCACAATCCACGTCAAGAACCTTGTCCTTCCCGCAGGTGTCACGCTCATGGCTGACATGGATGAGACGCTCGCGGTGATTGAGGCGCCTCGATCCGAAGAAGACATTGCCGCGCTCTCGCAGAAGCCGGTTGAGCAATCACCGGAACTGATCAAGACCGAGCGCGACGAACTCAAAGAAAAAGAACAGGAGAAGAAAGAAGCAGGGGAGGCCGCTGCTTAGTATGGACATCACAGTTTTTTGTCATTCCCGACTTGATCGGGAATCCAGTCAGTATTAGTTCTGGATTCCCGCTTTCGCGGGAATGACAGATGGAGAAGCAATGAGCAAGATTTTTTATATTTTATTTTCTCTTTTTTTATTGGGAATGTGTCTGCCGGCGTACGCGGCTCCTGATGCAGCGCAACGCGCTGAAATCGAGCGGCAGCTTGCCGCACTCGAGCAGGAGGCACAGCAGCTTGACGGCACACTTCAGCACGTGCATGGTCAATCCCGCACATTGGGCAATGAAGTAAAGGCCATCGATACGGAAGTACGGCGGCGGGAAGTCGAGATCAAACGTCTCACCATCGCACTCCGCCAAACCGATCTTGAAATCAAAAATAAAACCGCCGGCATAGGAGTTCTCGGCCAAAAAATCGATGTTTCGCGCAAGTCACTCGGCGCAAGTTTATTGTTGCTCTACGCGTACGGCGACGAAAACGCGGTTACGATTCTGCTAAAAAACAAAACCGTCTCCGATTTTTTTGATTCGCTGCACTCGCTCACGCGGGTGCAAAACAGCGTTCAGCAGACACTTGCTGCATTTAAAGTGGACCGCGACGAACTGCAAAAACAAAAGGGTGATCTTGAGCAAACGCAGGAAGACCAGCAGAATCTCAAAGCGCTTCAGGATGTGGAGCGGCATTTTCTCGCGATCAAGAAAAAAGAAAAAGACGATCTGCTCAAACAGACCAAAGGCAAGGAAGCGCTTTTCCAGCAGCTTTTGCAATCCAAGAAAAGCGATATCGCGGCTCTGCGCGCGCAGCTTTTCTATTTAGGCAGGACTGGCATTACCGCCGAAGAGGCCGTGCGCGTGGCAACGCTTGCGGCATCGCGCGCAGGCATACGCCCGGCCTTTCTGCTCGCCCTGCTTGAAGTGGAAACCGGAAAACAATTCGAGGATGGGGTCATCAGCGTAGGCTCCAACGTCGGTACCGGCACGTGGCGCCACGATCTTTACGAGTGTTACATTGACATCGGCAAGCCTAATACCGCGGAGTCCGAGAAGCAGGCGTTTTTCCAGATCACCAGCCGGCTCAATCTCGACCCCGACCGCATGTCGGTTTCGCGCCGTCCCAATTACGGATGCGGCGGCGCCATGGGAGCCGCACAATTTCTGCCCTCCACATGGCTGCGATTCCAAGATCAGGTTTCCCGCCTGACCAATCATAACCCGCCCAATCCCTGGAATCCCGAAGACGCATTTACCGCCGCCGCCATCTTCCTCGCGCAAGCCGGCGCCTCGTCCCAAACATCGGGAGGCGAGCTTGCCGCAGCCCGCACCTATATCTCCGGCTCCTCCATCTGCGGCAAATCCATCTGCCGCTACTACTCCAACCGCATCCTCTCCCTTGCCCGCGAGATTGACAGGATACTTTAATAGTCGTATTGTATGTTCAGCTTGGACATTGAAATCATAAAAGGAGGAGAGGGCAGATGATTGATGAAGAACTCGCTGCATACTACGATAAAATGTATCAGGAATGTAGAGATCATTTCATATCTCCTATACTTGGCTTCCTGCCAACCTCTCTGGTTCCTCAACTGGGGGGTGTTCTGGATATCGGCTGCGGATCTGCCTCAAACTCAATAGAACTTGCTCGAAGAAACTTCTGTATAACATGTTTTGACATTTCATCCGTGGCGGTCGCCGCGTTGGAAGATCTTGCTGGAAGAGAACATCTGCCTTTAATAGCAAAGAGGGTGGATATTCTTCAAGAAGGTATCCAGCAGAATTATGCGATTATTATCTGCTCATTTGTGTTGCATCACCTGATGTGCGCGGATGGGAAAAAATTAATTGACGAGATGCGCAAGCGTACGATTCCCGGCGGAGTAAATATAGTGACTGCTCACACGACGAACGGACATTTTTTCCAGTCGGGACTTGTTGCTGAAAACTATTATCCGGAACCATGGGAACTGCACGCCGCATACAGCGATTGGAAATTTTGTTTCTATGAAGAAGCGATCGCTCAAGGCGGCACATTTGAGGATGGGTCGCCTATGTACAACCAAAACTCTTATCTCCTCGCGCAAAAACCAGCCGCTCCGTAAGAGAGCGGTTTTGTTACGTAGAAACAAAAACTCCGCGTTTAAGCGGGTTTTTGTAAGTTCGGACATAATGACAAGAACCTGCCTCGGTAGTGTGTAGTGTAGCAGGTTGATAAAATATGTCAAGAAGGCGGCTGTGGATAACTTCATTTTGACAGGGAAAGCCGGGCAAGAGAATTGCACCCTCCGAACTTTGCTTACCGAGGCAAGTTCGTCACTACGAGCCCGGCTCACTCCAAGTATATTTCATAAGAGGGTCTTCCGCAATTTATATTTTGCTTAACTCGACTTATCCGCTTCCCATAGCGCTTCTACGATCGGCTCGATATTTCCTTCGAGGATGGAGGGGATGTTGTGCCACGATTCTTTGATGCGGTGGTCGGTAACGCGGTCTTGAGGGAAATTATAGGTGCGGATTTTCTCCGAGCGATCGGCGGTGCCGATTTGTGATTTTCGTGTCGCTGCCATCTTTTGCTGTTCGGCGCGTATTTTGGCGTCGAGCAGTTTAGTTCGCAAAATCGTCATGGCTGCCTCGCGGTTTTTTTGCTGGGAGCGGGAATCCTGGGAGGTTACGATCAGGCCGGTCGGAAGATGGTAGATGCGCACTGCGGTCTCGACTTTGTTCACATTCTGGCCGCCGGGGCCGGATGAGCGGAAAAATTCGACTTTGATGTCTTGCGGTCTGATCTCCACGTCGATCTCGCGCGCCTTGGGCAGCACCGCCACCGATGCGGTCGAGGTGTGTATGCGCCCGGTTTTCTCCGTCTCGGGGATTCGCTGTACGCGATGCACGCCCGATTCCCATTTGAGCATCCGATACGCATTTTCGCCGTCCACCTCGAACACGATCTCTTTGTATCCGTTGAGCTCGCTCTTGGACTCATCCAGCACATTCACGCGCCACCCCTGTTTTTGGGCGAATCGCGTATAGATCATGAAAAGATCGTGGGCAAAAAGCGCGGCCTCGACTCCTCCCGTTCCCGCGCGTATCTCCACGATGACATTTTGGCCAGAACCCGGGCTGCCATCGCTGGAGGATTCTTTCAGTTCTTTTTCAATCCGGGCAAGCTCGAGGACCAGTTCTTTTACCTTTGGCGGATCAGAATACACCTCAGGATCGCTAAGGCGTTTTTGGAGTGATTCTTTTTGTTGTTCGAGTTCGTCGCGCGTCACTGCTTTTTTACGGCCGGCGCTTTTTTCTTGGCGAGGCGCGCCTTGAATTTCTCAACTCGCCCGGCCGTGTCCACGAGCTTTGATCCGCCAGTATAGAACGGATGGCATGATGAGCAGATCTCGACTTCAAGAACCTCTTTTGGGGATGCTGACCCGACGGGAAATGAGTTTCCGCACGCGCACTGGATTTTTGCCTGGTGATACGTTGGATGAATACCTTTTTTCATATAAGGCCACTGTACCGTGTTTTACCGGAAAACACAAGGGTTTACGCTGAGCGAAGTCGAAGGACTTGCGCTCTTTGCCGGATTTTGTTACGATAGAGCCATGTCCGACACCATTCTTGAAAGCCCTGCTCTTGAGCAGGCAGAAGTCGTTGATGCAGAACTTGAGGCCATGGCAAAGGCAGGCGTTCATTTTGGGCATGCGAAAACCAAGAATCACCCGGCAATGGCGCCGTATATATTCGGCATGCGCAATACGGTCTCGATTCTTGATTTGGTCCAAACCAAAGCTCGTCTGCAGGTTGCTCTGCAGCATCTCCATGATGTTGCGGCAAAAGGGGGAATCGTTCTTTTAGTCGGGACCAAGCCGTCAGCGCGAAAGCTGATTCTCGATATGGCGGAGCAGACCCGCATGCCCTATTTTGTGGAGCGATGGATCGGCGGCGCGCTTACCAATTTCAAAGTGATCGCCAAGCGCGTCGAGTACATGGAAACGCTTGAACGGGAGCGCGCAACCGGCGAAGACCAGAAATACACCAAGCGGGAGCAGCTGAAAAAAGCAGAAGAGGCGAACCGGCTCAAAAAATTTTTTGACGGGCTGCGCCGGCTCAAACGTCTTCCCGATGCGGTCTTTATTGTTGATGTCATACAGGATTCTACGGCAGTCCGCGAGGCAAAGCGAATGCATATTCCGGTTATTGGGCTCGTGGATACGAATTCAGATCCGCGCGATATCAACTTTCCCATTCCGGCAAACGATGACGCGTTGCCCGCCCTCCGGTATATGCTCGGGCGGATTCGGACTGCTCTTGAAGAAGGGGAGCGGCAAGGAGAAATAAACCGGAGCAACGCAGCCGCGCTTGCGGCAACGGAAGCATAAGCGCAAGAAGATACTCTTTCTTATGGAAATCACGGCACAACAGATCAAAACCTTACGCGATAAAACGGGTGCAGGCATCGCCGATGTGAAAAAAACCCTTGAAGAAAGCGGAGGAGACATGGACAAAGCATTCGGTATCATTGAACGCAAACTCGGCAGCGCCGCAGTCAAAAAAGCGACTCGCGCAACCGGCGCCGGTATTGTGGAGGCATACATTCATTCGAACAGCCGGGTTGGGGTGCTGGTCGAGGTCTTGTGCGAAACCGATTTTGTGGCGCGCAACCCTTCGTTCAAAGAGTTTGCCCACGATATCGCCCTGCATATCGCGGCCATGGATCCGACCGATGTGGAAATTTTGCACAGCCAACCGTTTGTAAGAGACCCGGGCAAAAGCATCGGCGATCTTCTGAATGAATCTATCGGCAGATTCGGCGAGAACATGAAGATCGGCAGATTTGTCCGGTTTGAAGTGTAGTGTCTTCTTAAGCCCTGTCTTCTCTTATGTTTATTGATATCTTACTCGGTATCATATTTGTCGGAAGCTCTTTCACGCTGTGGTACCGCATCTCGGAAAAGATCCCGTACGTCGTCGCAATTCACGACGAGGTGATCACCCAGCGGCTTCACGAGAATTCCGCGCGCTTTCGAATTTTTCTCCTGCACGTCAAGACCTTCTATAAAGAAGAGTATTACCGCAATCTCTTCTGGAATTTTTTGGGGAAAATCGTCTACAAGCTCCATATTATGGTTCTGCGGATCGATAATGCACTTCTCGGTTTTCTCAAAAAGATCCGCGCACGCGACGGTCTTGCCGGTCTCTCAATCGGCGAACAGGAGATGGACCGGCAAGTCGCTACGGAAAAGATTGCCGTGGCGGAAAAAAATACAGACAACTACTGGAGCACGTTAAAAAACGAACAATCAATACAAAGCCGGACACCGCGAAAACGGCATGTTGAAGGGGTACGGACGCGCGCGCGGAAAATTTCCATAAAGCCGGATGCTCATGCCTAGCTTCAAAACGTGTTCGCCACCTTAGCTCAGCGGTAGAGCAACTGTTTTGTAAACAGTAGGTCCTCGGTTCGAATCCGAGAGGTGGCTCCAAAATTGTACTTTCGCGCCCTCGCTTGGGCTGGCGGGTTTTTTGGCGACGGGCTTTCAGCTTACGCTCTGCGTTGTCCAACCCAGAAACCAAATACAAAACCGAGAATAACTCCAACAATACTGCTTAACATAAAGCCGATTATAAACCGATTTATATTCAATTGGGCTACTTTGCCTTGCACATCCATAAGAAAATCCGGCGATTCATAGATTTTCTGTGAATTTGAGCCGAGTGCAAAGCCTATAAAAATCTCGTGGAGACCAGCATCCTCAAATGTGTAGGGGAATTCTAACACTCCACCTTGTACCAAAATGTCGCTTTTCTCGAATAGAAACTCTCTTTTTGCGCTGCCGATTCCGCCAAGTTTAGCAATGCGAATTTTGACAACAAGGTCTTCTGAAATGAGTTTGTTGATCTCAAGGTCAACAAATGAAATAAGCATTGCCGTTCTTTCTCCAACTCTCGGCGTGAAAGGCGAGCGGGCAAGATTGATAAGGTATTTACCTTCAACAACTCGCTGGTCGCCGCCGTTTGCGGAAATAAGTGCGGGCGAAAGAAAAATAAGCAGCAGGAACGCCGTTAAAATTTTTGTCGAGAAGTCCATAAACTTATACTCCGCAATTGGAGTCGCTACGATCCTGCGGCACAAGGCCGAGCTTCTTTATCTCGCTGTCAACATTTGCGTACCACCCACTGGCACTTGAAAAATCCTTGCCCACTACTACTCTGGGGTTAACTTTATCCCAATCGGTGTTTTTCACCGCTTTGAAGTAAAGCGCGGTTTGAATGTAGTTATGTGGAAACCAGAATGAGTTGAAGGCAAGAGCTTCGCGGTACAATTCGTCTTCAGAAAGCCCTTGCGCCGCGCCAAGCTGAAGAAGTCCGAGCAACGCTGATCCATGATTGCAATCTTGATAAAAAGTTGAGTTGTTGCAACACGGCCGATATGCGTTTTGAGCAATTTTCGTGACTAATGCTTCTTGCTCCGGCATCAGCTCAACAATTTTGAATTTGTTAAAGTACGCGCCGCCGTTTTCTTCTTTACCCAAATCCCAGCCGCCAGTAGAAGCAAAATTGAAAAGGGATTTGCCATTGATAGGGCTTTCTTTGTTTGACGACATATAATTTGCAAGTCCCAGCGGCCATAAGAGATTAACATAATAATTTGCATTCTGCCTTGTGAGAAGAATTGGCTTTGAAGATTGCTTATCAAGCACATTCTTAAGTTCAGTGGGAAGCCCACCGCGATCTTGGTAAATCGCCAAGAATTTATCGTGCTCAATTACACCGTTTTGCGTGAGTTTTAATACGCTATCGCCAAGCGCGATTTTGCTTTGGAATCCTTTCTCCGGGAGAACCTTTGCGGTTACCTCGTCAATCAGTTTATTGCCTGTTCCCGAAATATTGGAGTTGTAGAGCGTGTTGTCATTAGGATTGAGGATGCGATTTTGTGCAAGCGCTTTGGCAATAATCGGTTCGATTTTGAGCATATTCCAGCTGACAAGAGTAAGCACGATAACTGCGGCGAGAAGTCCCAAGAGCCACGGCCGATCAGATTCTTTGAATCGGTGATCTCTCGGCATGGGGCAGGTGCCGTCTCCGCACTCAAGTTTTTTGAGGTCTCTCCGCGTGAGCCATATCGGCAAGACCATAAGGCCAAATGAAAGTGCTTTTAGCTCCAGTCCCTGCAAAGGAAAAGCGGCAAGCCCTCCGGCGATACCGATCGCGGAAAGTATGGTTGATCCGCAGACAGGACAGGCAGAAGCGGCAATGCCTATGAGTGTTCCGGATCCGCCGCCCGCCTCGGTTTTGAATTTTGGAGGCCCGAATTTTCTCCAGCGATAGATAAGGAGCGAGATATTAACGCCGAATAATACAATCGCTCCGAGAGTAAAGATCGCATACGGCCAGAAGTAGAGAGGCGTGCTGTAAGTGTTTGTTATAATGTTCGTAATTGCTGAATCAAGGCGGAGTACCCAATAGAGGACAAGGAAAAAGGCAAGCGATGAAGCAATGCCAATAAGCCCGTAGAAAAGCTTTGTTAGAAATTTAATGTCTTCCGGCTTAAGTTCGTCTTTTTGAGATTCTTCTCCTTGTGGGATTGCGTGTGCGGTTATTTCAATGTTGCAACTCTGATGTTCTTTGCACCATGCCTCGCATTTTTCCGCCCATTCTTTTTCGGCGTACTGAAAGCCGCACTCCTCACATTGATACAGCTCTTTATTCTCTTTTTGAATTGTCTTTGTCATATTAGTGATGGTGTTCGCTGTCGCCGCCGCACCCATCCGAGAGATTCCATACTTGGGTTACTTGCTCGCCAGTGAAGCCGTGATTTTTAATGAGATATTTTCCTAATCCACCGTAGACATACCATCTCCAACATTTGCAACAGCAAGGCCCTTTCTCGCTTGAATTTTGCATCGCATAGTCATACGCTTTCTGTTCGTCTGGCGTAAGCTCTAGGTCGTAATAGGACATGAGTTCTTTGGCGAGTCCCGCCTCAATGTCATAAGGATCATCGGGAATTCTATCTTTATTCTGGCCGGCAACGGATTTGAATTTTACTAATCCTTCAACCTGCTCGCCGTAGCGATGCACGCTCATCGGACTGCAACACGAACCGCGTAGACGTTCATCGTCCTGCATTGAAGAAATAGAACCCCTGAATGAAGCAGAGCAGGATGAGTTGCCGTTCTTGGATAGGTAGTCAAACTTCGCCGCGAGAGCTTCGCTTACAATATGAGACGATGAGTCATTCTTTGATGATTGATTCGAGAAATCGAAGGCTGGCCTTGAGGAGAGGTAGAAATATCCTCCGGCAAGAAGTGCGATAACAACAATTGTAATTTGTAATTTTTTATTCATGGTAGATTTCTAAAGATTCAACAAACAAAAATACCCGCGGGAAACGCTTTTGCCACTACTAAACTAAAATTGGCAAAAGCCCGCAAGTATTAAATGTGCGCTGGTTCGTAAATTTTAGGATTGAGAATGCCGTCGGAAAACGCAACAAGAAAAGGGTTGAAAACTTTTGCGAAGTTGGCTCTACGATAAGCAAGGAATCGCGCTGTAGATGCGGTTAGTTTTTTGAGTATGGACAGCCGGACATCTGGCCGTCTTTCGTCTCCATACTCATGCCCATCCCTAAAATACTCATGAAAGCGAACGAGACGAGTACAAAAATTATCTTCAGAAAGTTTTCCTCGCAAGTCGAGCATAGATTCACTATATCACAAAGTTTGCTTGTGTTAAACAAGGGAGTTCCTTAATTCTTGCCCGCGCACGGGAGGGCTGGGGCAAGGGCAAGAAAAGGTATAAGCCCGTCGCCAAAAAATCCGCCAGCCCAAGCGAGGGCGCGGCGGAAGGGGGGTGTGGGGGGAATTCCGCCATGCTCTTGTAAAAATAGAGGCCAGCCCCGCCGCCTGCTCGTTCAAGAGCGGGAGCCCAAGCAAAATACTCTTTTCCTTTTTAAAAGAATTTTTTGGTGGCACGCGCAAATCAAAAATGGTAAAGAGTATTTTGCTTGGCGGCGAGCGGCGGCGGGGCGGCTTCCTTTGGTCAGAGATTTTTGATAAAGTAGGTTCGAGCGACGTCATAAATATACTGCAAGAACAAGGCCTTGTGTTTAATAAGGTTTTATCGCAAGTGGATGTTCCCGAGTGGGTCTTTTCAAAACCTGAATATATGGTAAGCTTTCTTCGCGGCTTCTTTGATACTGACGGTTCAGTATATCGCCTCCGCTTCGGTATTCAAGTTTCATTTACCAACTACTCCTTGCCAATCTTGAAATCGTTGCATTTGAGAAATTTTTTAAGCAAATGTGGGCAGGTACCCAAGTGGTCAACGGGGACTGGCTGTAAACCAGTTGGCATTGCCTTCGGGGGTTCGAATCCCTCCCTGCCCACCACAATCAAACTTTCAGGAATTTTGCCGATTGAGTCAGCCGCGCGAAGCGCGGAAAGGTATGGAAACACTGACTCGCCGCGCACGGCGCGGCTCGCCAAGCGCAGGTTCGAGCCAAAGATTTCTTTGGCGGCAACCTTTTTCTCTAAAAGGTTGCTATCCCTTGCGATTTTGACGAGGTTTGTAGCGACTTTTATCCAATTTTCGAACGGTTCGAGCCAATCATTCTGCTTTTGTTCAATCCGCGCCATTTTCTCCTCCAGCGTCTTCTTTTCGGATAGCAAGACGGCTTTTTGCTCACGATACACTTCGCGCTCAATATCCTGCTCCAAATAGCCGTCAAGAAGTCGCTGGAGCTTGGTTTGTATGGCGCGGATTTGATTTTGAGATTTAAGAACAAAAGCAGAAACGGATTGGGCGGATACCGCTTTATCTTTTTCTGCCATTGCTAAAAGTTTTTCCGCCCAATCCGAACGCAAAGAAAATTTTTGAAGCAGAGAGGAAATTTGTTTGTCC
>JACPYI010000001.1 GCA_016196115.1 Candidatus Sungiibacteriota bacterium | reverse complement strand
GGGGCAAAAGCCATGGAGGTCAATACATCCGTGATTGATACCTTCCTTCATCGGCAACCAGACAAGGGATTCTTTGAGGTCATGCTTCCCAAACTGAAAGAATTGCGCGGAGAGGCGTAGTTCGGAGTGGTGAGTAGGTACCTGCTATTGTAACCCCTCACACCCCCCTCAATCTCAGATACTCCCCAAAGAAGTTCTGCGGTTTCCTCCACCACAGAGACAACAGCACCGAGCACAGCACGCTCAAGGGATCTGCTCCCTTCTGCGTGCGTGATCCAAACGATATCTTTCTCTTGAGCACCAGATGCCTCAATGCCCGCTCAGCTTTGTTGTTGTCCGCAGGGATACCCTCATGGGTCAGACGGGTGAAGTAGGAGGCGATGTTCTTGCTTAAGCTCTCCTTGATGCTCTTGAGTTTTTGTGGATCGCTGAGATGCGGAATGGCAATGGTTTGGAACCGCCCGATCAGTTCATCTCGTACCTTGATTCTCTGTGCAAGATCAAACGGCATCTCCAGTATGACGCGAAGATTGCGGTACAATGCCGAGAATTGCGCATACGTCTCTTGACACTGTTCCCGTACCTTTTGATCGAGCGTATCAGATTGCGTAAGATCACGCAATTTTCGTGGGGGGTGCGCCCAGCAGAGTTGATGGCAGGCGAAGAGATTTCGGTATGCCCCATAGTCATCACCAATACCGATGTGCGATAAGTTCTCACCCATCAATTCCTCGGCATTGCCTTTGCCCCTTGATCTTCCCATAAGGAACACGGCATCGGGAGTTTTTGTTCCGGTCATCACCCATGCATGATTGCCTTGGTCTTCCCGCTGCACCTTCCAGCCGGTCTGGTCGTAATGCACTCCCGCCTGTACTCTGACGGTTGTTTTCAATTCTTCAAACGCAGGGATCGGTTTGGTCGCTTCTTTCTCCAAGATGTTCGTGATCTCTCCTTGCGAGATACTGAATGCGTAGAGATCGGAAAGAATATGCTGTATCTGATCGTACGAGAGCCGAAGAATGATTGATGCGTAGGAGACGAATGCGCGAACACGAGAGCTGATCACCACCGGAGTGGGCGGCAGGGGAAGCGCCGGTCGCCATTTGGCGCAGGTGGTACGGTATCCTTTTTCCACGCTGTGTTTAATGACGGTTTTGAAGGAGTCGGGTTTTTCAGGAAGACGTATGTCTTCCTCGTAGAAAACCACCGTCTTGATCTTGGTGAGCGGTGTATGGCAATCGGGGCAGGCATCAATGGTGTGGGTTTCCTCTCTGGTGATTTCTTGGGGAGCAGAGATTGTCCGATGGTACGCCCGCATTGCTACTCGCTCTCGTGCGGCATGGTGGAGCTTCTTGAGATTTCTCCAATCACGCATTCGTTCGTAGATTTCCTGTTTGGTGAGCATTCGTGCCATGTATCTGGTGTAACGCTGCGGGGGTGTGAGGGGTTACCCATTATGGTAGTGGGGCTTGAAATGGCTTAAATACTGGAATATCTATCGTTTTGGATGGTAAAACAGCACTATGGCGAACATAATGGCCATTAAAATAGTGGAAATAGTATAGAATAATGCTTGGCTCATGATGATTTTTTACTCCGTATCGCAATGACGTCGGCCAGATAACTTGAGAGCGTCTTAATTTGGTTATTGTTTAGTATCATGCCGTTTGCCAATAACTGTTTTAAGCGCCTTTCTGTTCTACTTTTTCCATTCGTTGTTCTAATGTATCAAGGCGTATTCGCAATTTTGTATACTCAACCGTCTCAATCGCGGCAAGCACGGCGCGCGTCCCTTCCCGCATTTCTTGGCGCAAACTCTTGAATTCATCCTGTATGGTCTCATCAAGCTCCCGCACCGCTTCTTTGGTCGCGAGCTCTTTTAAATCTTCCTTTGATGCCATGTTTCTATTAATCATCGCGGCCAGATCCTCAATTGTCAGTTTCTTTACCATAACGCCATTATGGGGTTCTTGTAGTATCTGTCAAACTTTCTTTTTTGATCGCCTCCTCAAGTTTTTTGAATGCGGCAAATATCTCCGGAAGTTTTGCAAAGAGGTCATTGGCGAATTCCTCGCTGTATTCGTGCACGATCGCGTTGCGCCAGTCGGTCATTTCCGTCCAGACCGGATCATCGCCAATGGCTCCATAGTGGAATGCCTCGCGGATGCAATCCTTTGGCGACACGCAGGTGATACCTTTGCGCTCTTCAAGAAACGCGCGCATAAGCTTCCACGAAAGATCGAACGTGAATTCAAAACGCGTGACGGACGCATCGCGGATGATGGTCGTTTTCTCCTCCTGCAATATTTCCTCCAGCCGGCCGAGCGCGCTGCTGAATTGTTTTTTAAGTGCGTCCAATTTTGTCATGGCATGTTGATAATCTCTATATGCTGGAGGGCGACAGCGCGAAAGTCATCCGATGCTCCGCGAAAATCAACTATATCAATTTTATACAGCGTGCGGATTCGTTCAATATCTTCCCGGATGGCAAGAAGAGCGCCAAATGCAATCGGCTCCGGTCCCTCAATCCCGACGTCAACATCGGAGCGATCCGTGCCTGTGCCGGTTACGCGCGAGCCGAAAAAAAACACCCGATACCGCGACAGATCAAGGTGCCTGCTCACGATATCAAGAATTTCTTTTTTCAGTTTTTTAAGAGGATAGTGCTCAAGGCGCATAGTTCTCGGACTTCAGTCGCGGTGCCGCCGGATAGAGAGAAAAACATAGGTATCCTTATACTCCCTATCAAACCGTTGCGAGGTATGGTATTTCATCGTTTGCGGTCCAGGTGTTTGAAAAGTTCATCTGCGGTCTCAAACGGCCCGTAGTAGTTGCCCGCGTCCACGTCGCGCAGCGTCTCGGTGAGTTCCTGATCCAGCGCGTCATAAAACGCCTCGTGTTTTTTTGCCACACGAAAAGAAGGCGATCGTTTTACAACTATCGTCTGGTCTTTTTTTCCTGCACGAAGCAGGGCTTCGTATTCTTTGCGCGGGATCGCGACTAATTCCTGCGCTCTCGCGGATTTTTTGGGGATTGTTATGGTAAGAGTAGTCATGCGAGGATTATAGCGCAGATCAAGAGCAAACGCAAACCGAATTATGATCTGCGCATTTGGTGTCATTCCCGACTTGATCGGGAATCCAGTAGGTATTGATTCTGGATTCCCGCTTTCGCGGGAATGACACGGTTTACGCAGGCATTGCCGCATTCACGGCGCCCATGCGGTCCATCAATTCTTTTTTGTATCCGGCGACTTCCTCGTCCACCATCTGGGAAAATCCCCGGACTTCGGTCATGAAGAACTCGCCGATCTCCTGCTGATTTTGCGGACTTTTTGCAAGCAGCGCGTCGAGCTTGTCTTTTTGTTCGTCGGTAAGCATGTCATTGAGCCGCAGCACGATTCGCTGCCAGACAATGCTGCCGAACGCGTCAAAAAATGCAACTGCCTCCTCCGGAGTCATGGCATCCATGCCAAGCTCGGTAAGGAGATTTGCGTTGAGATACTTTTGTATGTCTGCGGGCGTGGGAGTAGTAGTGGGCATAAAATTTTTTTATTAATGAGTGATTATGTTTTATCTTGATTGGCTCCCGGGTCTGGTTTGTATCTCTTCCAGTGGAGTGGCAACATGTACCTCAAGCGCTTCCGGGTTTGGCGGCATTGGCGCGGCTGCCTGCGGCCTGCCGACAGGCGCGTTGTCAGCGAGAGGATATTTCTTTAACGCTTCTCCAAGCGGCAGATTTTGATCTGCGGGAGGGATTTTGCCCATTCTGTCGGCAACTCGCTCTACTATTCTCATGTGGCGCTCGTCCAAAATATTCGGTGATCCGCCCCTGCTTCCGGGCACTATATCCCCAGTATACGGCAATGGCCCTCCGTTGTCCCCTCTACTTTTTGGAAATTCACTTGCTATCTCTTTGACGCGCGTCACAAAATCTTTCACCGGTATCTGTTGATTCAGATCGGAAATGGTGGTCCGGTACCTGCGCGGATTGAAATCGGGGTTGGTGAGATTTTGCTGTTTTATTACTTCGCGTTGGGCATCTGCGATAACATCAGCCTGTGCCCGTCGGGCAAGGTCAATTTTTTGCGCTTCTTGAATCGTCTGGTCTAGTGGTTTTAGCGCAGGAGATGGCGGCTGTTGCGCCGGTCGCCAGGTTGGCTGATGGCTCACGGCCGGGCGGGCTGGCTTGGGTTTGAAAAATGATTCGTCCGCAATCGTCATTTTTTGGGTTGTTGGATCATAACCTACGCTACCGTCCTTGCTCATGTGGCGAAATGCCCGATTAAAGAAGTTTGAGTAATTCCGCGGAGTGGAAGCAGCCAAACCCTGGTCAATTTCCGCTTGAGAATATCCGGCACTCTTGAGTTTTTTGATAAAATTTGCGGCTTCATCGGTTGTTTGATTTGCTTTGATTTGCTGTATATATTGAACAACCTTGATATGCGCCTGACCTCCGGATAATCCAGACGCTTTTTGTAAAGCTCCTTCAACGCTGCCCGCCTTTCCGATAGAAAACGACTTAAAATGTTCCGCAGATGCTGCTGCCCCTCCCGGAGTCGCGGCTGCTTCCGGTGTTGTGGCCGCAGTACCTGTTCCACGCGGGCTTGACACCCGTTCACCGGGGAAATAGATATCGTCAGGGGGCGGTGTTGTTCCTCCTGACGCATGCCCGCCTGTTGTTGGAGGTTCGGGAGTTTTCGGTTTATAAGTCAAGTCGTCCACCACGCTTTTTCCTACTCTCATGTATTTATCAAGAGTTTCTCCAACAACCGGGATTTTTCTTATCCATGAGTCGCCTCCAATCTGGGGAAGTCCTGCTCCAGGACCTGACGGTGGCGTAATGCTCGGAGCAGGAGCCGGTGCGGTCGGGACTGCCGGTCCTTTCGGGGAGGGATCGAGTGCAAATGGATCAACAGGAGTCGGTGTCATTCCGGACGGCGGGCTTGCAGGCAGGGGAGGGGCAGGGGGAGGAGATGCTGGTGGAGAATGCGGAAAACTATCTGTTGGCTTGCCAAATCCCATGTGAGGATCTCCTAATGGGGGCGTGCTACCTTTCCCGCCTCCGCCAAGGCCTGCTACCGCATCTGCGACTTTCGGCATAGCAAATCCTACCGCCACGCCGGCGACAACGCCAACTCCGACATTCACCCCCATTCGTTTCCACCACTGCTTGCCTTTTAGTTTTTCCATGGCCCGCTCGTTTTCTTGAGCGGTCTTTTGCATATCTTCAGCGATGGCAAGCCACGTCCGCGCGGTATCAACGGCTTCGCCGGCCTTTTGCGCATGAACGGATCGCAGTTCGGCCTGTTGCCTCGCATATTTTTTTTCTGCTTGGGGGATCATGATGGATCGCAAGAATCCTGCAAGCGGAAATGCCGCAGCGCTTCTCGCTAGCCGTGATCCCGCGTATGCGCCCGCCCCCATTTTGGTGAGCAGTAAACTCTGTCCCGCAAGCAAGGGAATTGAAGGCGCAAGGAAAAATACCCCGGCTGTGGCAACTCCAGCGGATATTGACGAGCCGATCACCACCTTTTTCCATGTGGGAAGCGTTTGGTAATTGTGCCAAAATGTCTCAAGTGTTTTCCGGAATCTCGTTTTTTCTTTTTGATCCGCGTATGCTAAAAACTGTTCCCGCTTCATCTTCTCAAAATCGCCGTCAATACCGGTCATGACGCTCAACAAACTGACGCCCGTGTGCTTCTTGAGAATGGCCTGTTCCTCGGCGCTGGCTCCGGCGCCAATGGTGTTGTCTTCAAAAATTTTTTGACCAAGCTCCGCGTAAAATTCGTTGGACGCGGTTTTATGCGCATTATCCGCCATCGGGTCGAGATACGGCCGGCATTCCGTTTGTAAAGCGTTCAGGCGAATCGTGAGCAGATCATTTTGCGCTCCGGTCGGATCATGCGGCATGGCGCGCTCTCCAAGATGTTTTGCAAGCGCGTCATATTCGTTGTCCTCAATTATTCCCTCCAGATCCCGCAGCATCGCTTTGCGCTTCTCCTGGGAAAATCCTTTTTTTGTGCCGCCCTTGTCATCTCCCAAGATAACTGCGATGTTTCGCATGCGAAGATCCTTTTGTCTGGCCGTGATAAAACCTTCAGCTTTGGCGCGAAGCCCTTGTGCCGGATCAAGCCCCTCTGGGATCTCGTAATTTTCCGGCATGGAGCCGGGAGCGGTGGGGTTCAACGCGCGCCACACGGTTTCGCGGAGTTGTGCGTTGTAGGGGTCAGTTAGAGATTGTTCCCTTTTTATTGGGTGTAGTATTTCACGAGCCGTTGCTGAAGACGGCTCCTCGCCACCAGCGGCAGGTAGAGCCGGTTCTTCTTTTTCCAATGCGATTCTGGCAAGCACTATTGCCCGGTCAAGGATTCTTATTCTTTCCTCATCATCCTCGTCTTCTATTCGCATTGCTTCAAGTCTGGCAACATCGCCGCCCGCATTGATTGCTTCATTGAGCGCCTGCCATTCGCGCTTGACCGATGGGTCAGTTTTCACATGTTCTCGCAAAGCCTCTTTGCTCAATTTCCACGATTCAATAATGTCCGTGAACGGTGTTCTTCCCTCCGGACCCGAACCTAATGGAGATGCTTCTCTTGGCATAATTCTATAGTTATTTTGATAATAGAGATTCCTTTTTTAGAGTATACCACTGAAATAGATAAAAGTAAATGCCCGATTTGCGAAAATCATGCGAAATCGGGCATTGGTTCACCTCCTGATTAGAAAGGTTGAAAAAAGAACTTGAGAACTTAGCCGGCCATGCGCTCGAGCGCGGCCGAGATGTCCCCAAAGACATCCCAATCTTCCTGTATGAGCGCGCGCTGGAGGGCGGCGGCACGGACGGCAACCTGGGCTTGGTCCACGACATCCGAGTCGCGGGCAAACTCGATGTTGAACATCCCATCGTCAAAGAGTTTCCGGTGCCCGTTCCGGTCACTCTTGGCCAGCTTGGCAAACGATGCCCGCATCGCTGTGATGACGACATCAACACTTTCCGCTTTATTGCAGTTTGGGGTGACGGTGATGACGGTCGGTGGGTCAACGACGACCTCGTTCTCTTCCTGTATAACCACGACAGGAACTGGCGGCAACACCTCCAGCTCAGCCTGTAATTCTGCCAGGCGAGCTTTCAGCCCTTTCGCTTCAGCAGACTTGACACCGACTTCCCCGTAGTCCGGGTCGTCGGTGGCCAAGGTTGCCGCAATCTCGCCACTGATCATCTTGAGGCGGGTGGTTGTTTCGGTGATGGCGGTCTGAACCCTGGCGATCTCAATCGCCGGATCAACTTCGGGCGGCAACACCTCCAGCTCAACCTGTAATTCTGCCAGACGGGTTTTCAGCGTTTTTGCCTCTGCCGACCTTGCGCCAACTTCCCCATAATCCGGGTCGTCAGCAGCCATGAGAGCAGCAATCTCGGCACCCAGGGTTTTGAGACGAGTGATGGCTTCGGTGATGGCGGCTTCCAACTGGACGCGGGTTCTTGAGCCCTTGGCAGGAACGGGTGCTGGAGAGGGTTCGGGTGGGACAATCTGCTCGGGAATCTCGCGTCGTGCTTCCGCTTCTTCCTGGGCCGCGAGCTTTTCCCGTGCATGGGCGAGGAGTTGCGTGAAGTGCTCAACTTGTGCTTCGGTCGTTTCTGCGGCTTGGAGCTCTTCTTGGCGGAGAGTGCAGGCGGCGATGACGTCTTTATCAAACGTAACACCTTCAATGGTTGTTCCTGCGAAGAACCGCTCAAGATGCTTAAGTTGTTGAACAAGGGTTTCGCCCCGAGTTTTTAACTTTGCCGCATCAGCGGCTGCTTGTCCAAGCCCCTCCATGTCCATTTGAGCAAGCAACTCCGTCATCTTCTGCGAAGCCTGCGTAACAAGAAGGTTATTATCGCCAACCTCGCTCCGCAAGTACGCGGCTGAGAGCGGAAGCTGCGCTTCCGCCGACTGCAGGTGCGTCAGCATAGCAACTCGTTGCGCGTCGATCTGTCGTTGGTAGTCCCTAATCTGCTCTTGTAATTCCCGATTAGGAATAATTTCCATGTCGAGATCAACGCCTGGGGGAAGCAGCAAGGGTTTGGTTGGAATCGCCGGATCTTTGGGGTCATCGGCAGGGTGAGGATCGGTTGTTGTCTGTGCAAACCTACCCCAATCCTGCTTGACCCAGCACTCAATATAGGGTTTAACGACGCGCAAGAACCCAAACATTCGGGTCCATTCAATCTGTCGCACCAAAAAATCCTCCTCGTTTTCGGTGTCACTTCGCACCGCTCCGGTTTCAAGATTCTGAACCATCTTGGGGTAAACCGATGCGGCAAAAGTTTCCCGGTGCAGTGGATCTTGAACGGCAACCTCAGCAAGCTTAACTGCGGTGTGGAGCGTCTCTTTGGCGCGGACCAGAAACCGCGCAAGATTGAGCCAGTTTTGCCCGGGGTACTGCTGGCAAAACTTGGACTCCCTGCCCCACCTTGCCTCGAGCTGATCTTCGCGCCAGTGGTAAAACCTGGCGTCGTCGGAGTGTTCCGACCTGACCGCGTTGGCAACTTCGCGCATATAGCGCTCGACTTCTTCTGGTGTTGCCTTGCCCATGGCAATGCCGGTCATGACGCGAATACCCCGGAGAAAAATCGGCTCGCCATACAGTTTCAGCATGGCGTCGTCGAAGCGTTTCGGGTCGTAGCCGTCATTTCTGGAGGACTGTCTGAATTTCTTCATCTTTCTCTCCTTGGGAGATGGGTGAAAAACAAAAAGTAAATGAACCAGCGTGATCAGTATGGTATCAGTTATCTTGAGATTTGTCAAGTCGAGTATAGTGTGCTACGATTGATTTAGATCTTTGGCATTTTCGTTCTCTCACAGATGCAAACGAGCGATAGATAGGCAAGGAGTCATATGTATATTCAATTATCGGAGCTGGGTGGAAGGATCAGGGGAGACGCGCGGCGCGGTGTTGGCGCGAGTTGTCATGTCTTGATCATAAAAGTATATGGGCGCACCTACTGTTATCTTATTGATTGCGGCATGGATTTTTCGGCAATGGGCAACCCTGTCTCGTGGGAAGATCCTATAGGGCTTGCCGGGCTTAAAGAATTTCCCGAAATTAATGATGCTTTTGTAAGTCATGTGCACCGTGACCATGGCAGTTGTCTCGCTCGCAGGCCCGTACTGTCACGCATGAAAAAAAACACACGGCTTTTCTGCTCGCGTCCCACTGCGGCATTTTTGCCGCACGTGCTTGCTGATCAGCGCAGTTTTTCTGATCGCAGAGAGGAGGAGGTTCCCTATAGCGTGGATGACATCAATGCTTTGCTTGAGCGCATGAAAATAATTTTCAAGCCGGGGGTGCTTGAATTGGTACCGGGAATTGTCTCGGTATGTATCCTGCCTTCCGGGCACACACGGGGATCGTGTCAACTCATCTTTTTGGTGCAAGAAAACAGAAAGAAAGTAAAAATCATGTTCTCGGGGGATTATGCCGTGCATGACACGTTTTCTACGGTTGGCGCTCTATTGCCTCCAAACAACTGGTCCCCCGATATCATTGGTTCATTTGACTGCACGTTTGGGGGTTTACTATTGAAGTCGTGGGATGAGGAGATGGACCGTCTCATAATGGACAGCCGCGAGATGATAGCGCGCGGCGGAGATGTGCTCGTATTTGCATCGGCATTTGATTACTGTCCGATTGTCGCGCAAAAACTTGGGGAACTGGGTATCCCGGTCTGTCTTGATGGATATTCAATGGTCAATTTTGCGCATACTATGTGTTCGGAAGATGGGGTTTGGTGCGAACAAGATCAGACAATTATGTTGGATGCCGCGCATGTTTGCGAGCGGCCCGGTGAGGCGCTTGGATATTTTGATGGTCCGTGCGCAATCGTAGCGTCGTCGGGCACCGGACAGGGTCCTGCAGCCCGGTATTTGGCAAGTATGGCGTATCGTGATGACGTGCTTATTGTGGCACCGGGATTAGTGGTACCCGGATCAAATGGGCATCGGATTATGCAGGCAAAACATAGCGATGGTTATGCTCTGATTGAAGTTGACGGTGAGATGATTCGGACTCCAGTATATGCCCGATGTGAACAGTATGGTCTTATAACACACTCGCGACAACAGGATGCAATTCCGAGAATAGGGCTGTTGCTTGAAAACTCGCAGTTTCTTAAGAGTACCGGACATCCTCTTGTCGGACTGCACCACGGCTCTTTCTCAGCTCTGAATGCGTACGAAAATGCGTTATCAGGATTACAAACCTTTCGTGGCGATATTAAAAAAGACAGAGATATTGTTTTAGTAGATTGGTAAAAGTTTCTTAAGAAAAAATGGCGTATCGTCTTTAATGATACGCCATTTCTATTTACCCGACGAACAGTTCTTCCTATGGCATTCTCATATTTTTAACACCCCATGCACCACTCTGGTACAGAAGTCCGAGTTGGGGATCGTTTTTGAATTGAAAGCCCCTCATCTCTACTGCGTCCAGACGAGCATCTGAATCCACATCGATGAGGTTGACCCATACCCGACAACGGATAAAAGGTCTTTTAAGAAGCAAGGCGGCATATCTAGAGATGATGATTGACGTCTCTTGGGGAAGCCGTTCATACAAAAATACAATTGCCCGCTCCCCAACGCGATCAGGTTCCTTGGCGCGATATACCTCATCGCAATCAAGGATATGCAGATCTCGGCAACGATACCCACACGCTTCTAACTCTTGTATGGCATCCCGCACAATAACATTTGATTCAAGATTATCTTGTCCGAAAACACTGACCCCGCGGCTCTCTGATCGCCTCGCGTCAAGTTGTTGTTGGCGCTCAATTGTTCGTTTGACGATCCGGATATGATGCTTGTTGGTGGTAAGATCAGCGATAATCACTTGCCCGAAACTCGGATGCATCTCATCCGTATCAGGCAGGAAGTGAAATCGGAATAAGATTTTCTGTGGTTGTAAAGGATCGCGCTCTTGCGCATGGTGCGCACACGTACTTGCTTGTGGCATCCTTGTATTACCACAACGCCAGTCGTTGCCCGTGCATGCAAAGAATGTATACGGAGGTCGTTGCACTTTCATAGAATACCCTTCTTTGCTCTGTGATAAGTTTGAGGCGAAGGTTTCTGACTACTGTGTGTACTGAAACCTATAAATAGTTTACCATATCTTGCAAGAAAAAACAAGCCCATGAGGACCAAGTAAAAACCCGCTGCATCTTGCAGCGGGTTTTGTAATTGGTTTTAGGCACTGTCAATAGTAGAGAAGATCTTTATGGTTTTAGTGGCCGGTAGCGGACGATGTGCGTCTGCTCCCGGCTTTTGTTTGACTTTTTTTATCTAGAGTATGGTATATGCATACATATTTTTTAGTCCTATGATTTTTGTTCGCAAGTTTCTGTGGGATATGTGGAATGTCGCCCATATCGCCCGTCATCGCGTTATGCCGGAAGAGGTGGAGCAGGTTTTGTCATAATGCGTCGTTGACGAGCGAGACCTATCGCAATCGTCTGCGAGTGATAGGCGCTACGGATGGGGGCAGAGTATTGACGATTATCTTGGCCCCGAGCGGAAAAGATGGAATCTACTATCCAGTCACTGCGCGTCCGGCCGATCGCAAAGAACGATTCTTGTATACGCAATCCTTAACAAAGTGGTAATTCATTATGACGAAGAATATAAAAAAAACAAACCGCGTTTTTTCGTTCGCAACACTCGAGGAGGAGGCGAGGTTTTGGGATACGCACAGCACTGCTGATTATGAAGGTGCGTTTAAGCCCGTCCAAGTCCGGTTTGATAAAAAACTTTCGGATATGGTCATGCTCCGTTTCGGCCAGAAGACACTTCAGATGATCTGTACTTTCCCTGAAACCATTGTGGCGGAAGAGTCCCCAGACGGTAGATATGTTTCTTATGCTTACGCGCAAGAAAGCTGGAACAGCCCGGGAGTTCCAGTGGATAACCCGCCGTCGCCAAATGTAGACGCAGGGGTTTGATTACTACGTTCCACGGAGCGTCGCACAAGACCCCGCCTAAAGTGTGCGAGACAACTACGGCATATCCGGTGACACATAAGGGAACTCCGGATCAATGGTTTTACAAAACTCTCGGCGCCTATGTGCCAGGAGTTTTGTTTTTTGACGCGCTTGTTTTGCGTCATTTGACTTTTTCTGTATCCGGCTTGGCTATTGACATGTTAACCTATTCTATTACCATGGGTTTATGGAAAGTAGGAGATACGAGAAACGCGCTGATTGGGCAGAACGATTCGCGCTTGCCTTGTTTGGGTCACTGGTCGTGCAGCAAATCGTTGCAGGAGTTCCGATTACCGACCCGTCAGTTATTGTAGGAGCATTTGCTACGGCGCCTGCCTATTAGCCAATAGCTTTTGATAATTTATCCTGCCCCGATCGCATCTGTTGCGATCGGGGCTCACTTTTTTTGACACTTCCGCAAAAGCGGTATACGAATACAGTAGCATTTTTGAATTCAGTTCATTCCATCAAATCAAAAAAAGGAGCGTACCATGCCTTCTCCCTTTGCGCATTTTCATCTCACCATTAAAGGCGGAGACATCGCGTACTGGCTGTTTCTTCGCGCGCTGTCCGAGGCCGGATTTGAAGTAACGCTCGACTTCCAACCATCGCTTGAGCCGGAAGGACGTGATCGCGATCCGGATGACCGCCCGCTTCGGCAGATGGTCATCAAACCACGGCCGCTTTCCGCAGAGATTGAAGCTTCCCCGTCCATGCCAGATACGCTCGCAGGGCCAATCGCAACCGGCATGGGCGTGAATCCGCCGGACATTTCGGGATTAAATATCGCGATATTCAAGCGCGTATTGCGTGAGTGGTTGATGGATGCCATTAGGCGGCACGATTACACGATCGCAGAAGCCGAAAGATTATTCGCTGCGCTTAATCTTGAATAGCCGTCTTCCTCCTGACAATAACCTTTGCTCCGCGGCATACGCATGCGGAGCTTTTTCATTTGCCACACATCGCTTTTGGCGATATACTTTTTGTGATGGACAACAGCCAAAACATTCAAGCCCTCAAAGAATATTTTACGAGGCGTGATGATGTGGTCATGGCGTTTCTTTTTGGATCGCAGGCAAAGAGGTATGCTCGGGCAACGTCTGACTGGGATATTGGCCTCTATTTTAAGCCGTCATTGCCGCACAAACTTGAACTTGAAGAGGATCGGGATTATCCGGCTGAGCATGAGGTATGGGGGGCGGTGGAAAAGATCGTACACGCAGAAGTCGATCTTGTCGTGCTGAATCGCGCACCCGCAACCATTGTGGATACTGCAATGCGCGGCGTGCCTCTGGTGATGAAGGATCAAAAACTATGGCTTGAATTTCTATTGCGCGTGACAAGCGAAGCAATTGATTTTCGCAAAACCGCCCGCGAATACGCGGATGTGTACTGGCGGTCATCATCATTGTCGGAAGGAGATCGCTATACGCTCAATCGTCGGTTGGTCTTTTTGGATGGGGAATTAAATCTCTTGAGAGAGTATCGCACGCTCAATTGGACCGGGTATCAAGAAGACAATAAAACGCGGAGGGTTGTAGAGCGCGCGATTGAAAACATTATGAACGCCATTATTGATATATCAAAAACTCTCCTTGCAAGCGAGAAACGGGAGATACCCCAGACCTATCGCGATATAGTGAGGTTAGCAGGGACCATCCCCGGCGCCCAACAGGAGGTTGCTGACCGCCTGTCGCTATGGGTTGATCTGCGCAACATTCTCGCCCATGAGTATCTTGATTATCGCTGGAAAGAGATACGCGGATTTTTGCAGGAAAGCGAGCCATATATCGAAAAATTCATTGACGCCGTTAAAAAGTTTCTTGAAGAAGGAGCAAACCAGTAAGCTTTCCATAGAGATTTATGACTGCATACATGTTGAATTGTTTCCCGAATCATGCTAAACTATGTGTATGCTTCCTCCATTTCTCGATAAATACTTCTGGGATACGGATCCGAAGAAGCTCGACGTGAAAAAGAATGAGCCGTATATCGTTGAGCGGATTTTGGAATACGGGGATCAGGACGCGGCGCAATGGATGATGCGCACCTACGGACGTGAGACGGTGATAAAAGTTTTGAGACAATCTCGCGCTCTCTCTGTCAAAAGTGCGTCTTTTTGGAGTTTTTTGCTGCGAATTCCTAAATCAAGCATTGTATGTTTATCAAAACAGTTCCGGATGCGCTCGCGCGCAATCTGGAGTCGTTAGGCAAGGAGAAGGCCGTCGAACAGTTTTATCTTGCGGGCGGCACCGCTCTTGCGCTGCAGCTGGGGCATCGGTTATCTTACGATCTTGATTTTTTCACTGAACAAGATTTTTCTGAAAAGAAATTGACGGAGGTGCTTCAGGGACTTGGAGAACTTACCATAGACCATCGCGCGGAAGATACTCTGCTGGGCTTCTTGAACGGCGCGCGCATCAGTTTTTTTTGGTATCGGTATCCGCTTCTGTTCCCGCCGGTTTCGTTTCTGAATATGCGGCTTGCGGACATTCGCGACATCGGCGCAATGAAACTCGATGCGATCCAGAGCAGAGGGAAAAAGCGCGATTTTATTGACCTATGGGCGATCATGCAGCATGGCATTACCATTGGAGACTTGCTTGGATTTTTTGAGAAAAAGTACGCAGGTGTTTCATATAATACGCAGCACATCATGAAGTCGCTTGTCTATTTTGCCGATGCGGAACAGGATGAAATGCCCCGGATGTTTGCAAAGATTTCATGGAAAGACGTAAAAAAATATATTGAGGATGAAGTTCGAGAGTTTGTCGGTAGTAAAAAATAACGACCGTATCAGAGTGCAGACGCGGAAGCCCTTCAAGGGCTTTTGTTTTTGACAAGCCGGAGAAAATGATGTATAAGGATAACATATTTTTGATCTTTGAAATACAAAGAAACGGAGGGCGCTATGGAAAGTGCGCAGGACATTGTGCAGATGATTCTGGACGGGAAAGAAAAACAGTTGAGAAAAATTATGCCACAGCTCTCGTGGCGCGATCATTGTCTGACAATACTCAAAATCTGTGAGGCCGCGGGTCGCGCCCAGCTAACCGGCGCCTGGCAGCGGATGGCGCCCAAAGCGCAGCACCTGATGAGCGGTGCCGTGAACCGATTTCGGGAGCGGCTTGAGCGTATAACGCCCCAGGACATGATCACCATAGCGGGAAACTACTATGAGACCACCAGGGGAACTGTCACGCAGCACTATGCGGCGGTATTGCTTGGCTGCCCTCAAACTCAAGACAGCGCGCGGTCGATACGGTTGTTCTCTCTTTTCAACTCCGCGCGGATCCAGTTATGGGAAGGGCTGCAGAAGCGGGAAGACTGGGCCGCAAGTGCCTGCATCGGCTTGCATCTCATGTTTGGCGGGCTTATTTCGGACGCGCCAAGGACGCGGACATGGTTTTATTTCCTGCGCGCCGTTGCGGCCGGAGACGCTCTGGCAAAAAAACAGTTTGAACGTATCTGCATATTTCCGGGAATATTCAGCGAGTATAACCTCACCTTTGTCCCGTATCAAGACTGGATTGCTCTGCCGTGCAGCAAGCCGCGAAGCGAAGAAGACATACTTGCTTATCTTTTTACCACGCATGCCCAAGAGCCGCGCACTGCTGTCTTGCCCGCTCCTTTTGAGATTGCACAGTCGCTCAACCGGATCATGCAAGAGTTGCTGGAAAGATACGAACAAGGTAATAACCGGCTCATGCATCTGCTGACATGGTTTCATGCCCAGCGGAAAATATTTGGCGATGCGAAACAGGCAATGTGGCGTGAGATGCAAACCAGTCCTCGCGCTGCGCTGCGGCCGGGCGGGCAGGATTGGGTGAAAATCTCGGTAGCGGATCTTAACACTCCAGTTGCCGTGTATTTCGGGGTAGCACTTGTTCCGCTTGATCCTTTCCCCGGCGTTGAGGCGCGATTTGACAGCCTGTTTTTCGGCGAGCCGTGCACCTTTACCATTCGACTTGAAAACCCGACGGCATATTCTGAAAGTTTGATCCATGGCCAAGACCATCCGGACAGGATTCTCAGAGAATTGCTTGAATTTCTTGTCGTTGATTCCTGTTGGAGAATAATCACCGATAATGACGCGCCGGCTCTTCTGGCAAATATTCCTGCCGCGATTGTTCAGGATCAAGGGGCAAAACAGAGGCCGCGAAAAACCATACGACACACGGGACTTCAGATTTTTGTGCGCGCCAAGTTCAAAAAACTCCCCAAAGGATTTCACGCGTCCCAAGCCGCCATTGAGCGGGCGCTTGCGGATTCGCGTTTCAGAACTGCCCCGCCGGACGGCACTACATTTCGCAGAGATTATATACGCGGACATGGCGCGAACGCCGCTCCAGCTGACAGTTCTCCGCTCTTTGTGTATAGCGAAAAAGACCTGGGTTATGATTCTCCGGAATCTGTTTAGGCGCTTCGGCATTCTTATGCCGGAGTTTTTTGTTTTCTCTGAGATCTTGCCCTCATCCCTAAAATGCGGTACCATTGTTTTTATACTTGGATTCAATACCATTTCCCGCGAAGTGAGCCGCAACAGTGGGGAGAGCGGCTACCGCGCGTTCTCGGCAGGAAGACGCTCCCGCGAACGCGCCTCCTCCCGCAGACACGGCAAGAGTCGCATCAGCGGCGAATATCGCCTGCGTCGGTATGTTCTCGGAAAACTGAAGAAGCACTGGTCGCCTCAAGAGATCGTCACGCGCCTGCAAGAAGAGTATCCTGGGGACATGACGATGCGAATCTCCCCTGAGGCCATATACCGATACACCTATGTGCTTCCCCGCGGTGAGCTGAAACAAACGCTCATACGGGCGCTGCGGCAAGAACGGAGATACCGCAGGAAGAAGAAACGCGGGAATGTTGAGGAGACACGAGGGAAAATCGCTGATATGCTCTCCATTGAAGAACGACCTGCGGAAGTTGCCCACCGCACCGTTCCCGGCCATTGGGAAGGCGATCTCATTATGGGAAAGAACAAACGCACTGCCATGGGGACACTGGTGGAACGCACCACACGCTACACGATCCTTGTGCCGCTCAAAACGAAAGACGCCCAAAGCGTGCGAAAATCGTATGCCAAAGAACTCGTCCTGCTGCCAAAACAACTTGTCAAGACACTCACGTATGATCAGGGGAAAGAGATGAGCGAGCATCGGCGATTCACGATTGATACGGGCATACAGGTATACTTCGCCCATCCGGGGAGTCCGTGGGAACGCGGTACCAATGAAAATACCAACGGACTCGTCAGACAATACTTTCCCAAGGGCACTGATTTCTCCAAAGTGTCAGCGCGAAGGATCAAACACGTTCAACGAGAACTTAACGATCGCCCCCGTGCCGTGCTACACTACCAGAAGCCCGATGAAGTAATCAATCAACTCGTTGCGTTAAATGTTTGAAACCGCCATGAAAAAGAATTCAAAGAACGGGAAAAACAACGACGAGCAGGCGCGGAATTTTTCGCGGCAGTTTTTGTATGCGTTGCTGATTTTGATGGCTCTGGCGGCGCTGTATTCGACAATCGCGGGGTCGCTGGAAAACAAAAAAGAAATTTCGCTTTCGGACGTGGTGGCAAAAATCAACGCTGGGGAGGTGTCGGAGATCTCGGTGCTGGATTCGGAGCTCACGGTCAAGATGAAAAACGGCGAGACATTGCAGGCGCAAAAAGAGCAGGAAACCGGGTTTACCGAGACGCTGAAAAATTATAATGTCGATCCGGGAAAGCTCAAGGACGTGAAAGTGCAGATACAGACGCGCGGGTTTATGAATACGCTGTTTGGCGTGATCGTGCCGATCATGGGGCCGGTGGTGCTGATCGGGTTCTTTATCTGGTTTATGGCGCGCCAGGTGCAGCGCGGGTCCATGCAGGCCCTCACGTTCGGCCAGTCGCGCGCGCGGCTGATCAACCCTGAAGACGGCAAGGATCACGTCACGTTCAAGGATGTGGCGGGCGTGAAGGAGGCGAAGGAAGAACTGAAAGAGGTGGTTGATTTTTTGAAAAATCCGAAAAAATTCTTGGACATCGGCGCGAAAATTCCCAAGGGCGTGCTGCTCATGGGGCCACCGGGCGTGGGCAAGACCATGCTGGCAAAAGCCGTTGCGGGCGAGGCCGGGGCGCCGTTTTTCTATATGTCGGCCTCCGAGTTTATCGAGCTCTTCGTCGGCGTGGGCGCTTCTCGGGTTCGGGACCTCTTCAAGCTTGCGAAAAAAGCGGCGCCCGCGATTATTTTCGTGGATGAGCTTGATGCCATCGGCAGGATCCGGGGCGCGGGCATCGGTGGGGGACACGACGAGCGCGAGCAGACGCTCAACCAGATTTTGGTGGAGATGGACGGCATGGAGACCAACGACCGCATTATCGTGCTTGCGGCAACCAACCGTCCTGATGTGCTTGACCCGGCGCTCTTGCGGCCCGGCAGATTTGACCGGCGCGTGGTGCTTGATCTGCCGGACATCAACGACCGCGTGGCGATTTTGGAAATCCACAGCCGCAACAAGCCCGTGGAAGATGACGTGCAATTGCGCGTGATCGCCGAGCGCACGCCAGGGTTTTCCGGCGCGGACCTGGCAAACTTGGTAAACGAGGCCGCGATTTCCGCAGCGCGGGAAGACCGGAAAAAAGTCGGGCAGACGGATTTGATCAACTCTATTGAGAAAGTTATGCTGGGTCCGGAGCGCAAGAGCCACATTCTTTCGCCCGAGGAGAAAAAAATAGCCGCGTATCACGAGGCCGGGCATGCCTTGGTCGCGACATCCCTTATCCACGCGGATCCGGTGCACAAGGTGTCCATTGTCTCGCGCGGGCGCGCCGCCGGGTACACGCTTAAATTGCCGAGCGAAGACCGCCATATGTACACGCGCTCTCATTTTCTGGATGAAATGGCGTCCGCGCTCGGCGGATACGCGGCGGAAAAACTGGTATTTGGCGAGCTGACCACCGGGCCTTCGGATGATCTGCAAAAAGCGGCCGCGGTTGCGCGAAGCATGGTGATGCGATTCGGCATGTCCGACAAGATCGGTCCGTCAGTGCTTGGCGAGCGCGAGGAGATGATATTTCTTGGCCGCGAACTCACGACCGAGCGCAATTACTCGGAAGAGACCGCGCGTCTGATCGACGAGGAGGTCAAACATCTCATAGATAACGCCTACTCGCGAGCCCGCGAGGTGATCACGAGCAGACGCAAAAAACTCGACGCCATCGCCGAGTATCTGATCGAGCACGAAACCATAGAGCGCCACGATTTTGAGACGCTGGTGAAAGAAAGGGAGGTGTAAATAGGAGGGGCACATAGCTCAACGGCAGAGCAGTCGTCTTATACACGACCGGTTCTAGGTTCGAATCCTAGTGTGCCCATTTTTTGGAAAGTATTCGGTTCGGAAACGGATTTTTGCCCATGCCTAAACTTCCACGTATCAAAGACAGAGAACTTATCCGAGTGTTGAAAAAGCTCGGATTTTTTGAACATCCGGAGCGCGGAATTCGTTGATATTTTGTAAATCTTTTATCGCGTGTTATTCCAAATGCGCCGCTGTCTCAAGGTGTTCCAGCCGGGCGCGAAGGGGCTGATGCTGTGCGAGCGTCGGGTCTTGTTTGGCAAGGGCGATGGCCTCGTTGCGCACGGTTTGAATAAATTTCACGTCGCGCAACGCTTCGGCGCTGATTTCGGAAATGCCCCATTGTGCGGTGCCAAACATACTGCCCGGGCCGCGGATCTGGAGATCATATTCGGCGAGTTCAAAACCGTTTTTGGCTCTTGCCATTGCGCGGAGTCGCCGCGTGACCATGCCGTCTTGGGTCGGAAACAGGATGCAGTACGATTGCAGCTCCCCCCTGCCCACGCGCCCGCGAAACTGATGGAGCTGGGCAAGTCCGAAGCGCTCCGCGCCCTCGATGACCATGATGTTCGCGTTGGGCACGTCAACGCCGACCTCAATCACGGATGTCGAGACAAGAATGTCGAGTTCTTGATTCTGGAATCGCTCCATAATTTCTTTTTTTTCTTTGGGTTTCAGTTTGCCGTGCAGCATGGCGATGCGGAGATCAGGAAAAATTTCACGGGATAATTTTTCATACTCCTGTGTTACTGCTTTCACTTCCTGTTGAATCAATTGTTGCTGGCCGATTCTTGACTGCGGTTGATTCGCGTCCTGATCGATCTTGGGACAGACCACAAATGCCTGTCCGCCCGCGGTGATCTGTTTTTTCATGAATGCGTACGCTTCGTGGCGGTCTCCGGGTTTCACGATTTGCGTGATGATCTTTTTCCGTGATTTCGGCATCTCGTCGAGCAGCGACAGATCAAGATCTCCGTAGATGGTGAGGGCCAGCGTGCGCGGGATCGGAGTCGCCGTCATGCTCAAGAAATGCGGAATCATGGATTTGGAATTTTTATTCCCCGCGGGTTCTTTGTTGTGTACTGTGTGTTTCGCAGTCAGTGCCGCGCGCTGTTCGACGCCGAAACGGTGCTGCTCGTCCACGACGATGAGCGCAAGTTTTGGAAACAACACGTTTTTCTGAATGAGCGCGTGCGTGCCGATCACGATGTCAAAAGGCCTGCTCGACGCGTGTTTTTCCGAGCTGGTGAGCAGTCCGATGGACAGATTGAACGCGTTTAATACTTTCTGAAACGTCTCAAAATGCTGGCGCGCCAATATCTCGGTCGGCGCCATGACCGCGGTCTGGTATCCGGCGAGCGAGGTCATATATGCCGCCGCCGCCGCTACGACGGTTTTGCCGGATCCCACGTCTCCTTCCAACAGCCGGTTCATCGGATTCGGCTTTGCGATATCGGTCAGGATTTCCCAGATCGCTTTTCGCTGTGCATCGGTGAGCGCGAACGGGAGCGATCCCACGAACCCCTTCATGGCTTCAATATGGGTCCGGATCTCCGGGGCGCTGTGCTGCTTGAGGCGCGATCGCTCTTTGAGCGCGTGGAGCTGGACCAGAAGCAGCTCTTCGAACATAAATCGTTTCCGGGCCGCCGTTGTCTCCTCGCGCGTGTCCGGAAAATGAATATCGCGGAGCGCTTTGTGCAACTCCGGGAGTTTGTGATTTTTGCGCATATCCTGCGGCAGGGGATCCGAAAGTTTTGCCGCAAGAGGCAGAAATGACGAAACGAGAAAGCGCAGCCAGCGCGACGAGATCCCTGCGGTCTCCGGATATACCGGCACAAGCCCGCCCGTGTGTATGCCGTTTCCAACCCCTATCCTCTCGTGCGCCGGACCGGAAAGAAATAATCCCGATGTTCCCAAGGATGCTTTGCCGGACAGCCGCACTGCCGTGTCCGGTTTCAGATTGCGCTCGAGAAACGGCTGGTTGAACCAGAGCGCCTTGATGCGCCCGGTCTCGTCTTCGATGATTGCTTCGGTAAGCGCCATGCGCTTGTGCGCGGTACGCCCGGTCGAAATCTTTTTGATGACGCCCTCGACGGTCACGGTCTCGCCCGCGACCACGTCGCTGATCGGCTTCACATTGGAGAAATTATCATACCGCGCCGGAAAATGAAACAGCAGATCGCGGATCGTCCGGATCCCAAGCCGCTTGAGCGCCGGCACGATCCGCTTATTTATTTTTGGCACGTCTTCAATCCGTGTTTCAAGAGTAATCATACCCACCCTATGAGATAATTTTTATCGCAATGCAGTATTCTTGAATTAGTCCGAACGCATTTTGGCGAAAAAATCCCCCCGCGAAAATTCGGAAAGGCGGCGGAGCCGCACCGCTGACAATTTCAAGTTTTTCTTTGGCGGCATTACGGGATTTGTTTTTGAACCACTTCACGCTAAAGCGTAAAGATTCCTGAAGCGGACTAGAGTCCTTTACGGGTTCACAATCCGGAAGTCCTCATCGTCTGTCTTACCCTCCTGCTGATTTCTGACGTAGTTGTGGATCATCTCGTCGCTCA
>JACPYI010000036.1 GCA_016196115.1 Candidatus Sungiibacteriota bacterium | reverse complement strand
TATGGCGCATGAGATGAGCGACAATGTGTGTGGCGCCATGATGCAGAAAGCAAAATACGAATTATTCAAATCATTTTCATCCCCCAGGAAGTGACGGCGACCGATTTCATTTCAGGCTCATATGTGGATTGGAAAATACTGTCCCTGATTTTTTGCTATGGTTACACATACGTAATGTGCTTTCTCATGACGTTACAAACCCGCCGAATTTTATTTTTTCTCCTGCTCGTTGTTTTTGTTATCCTTGCCCCGCTCATGGTAATCTACTCGCTTGGGCTTACCATTGATTTCAACAAAAAAACGTTTGTTGAAACCGGCAGTATTTTTATAAAATCAAAAACGCCGCAGACCAGTGTTTTTTTAAACGGTGCCTTAGTAAAACAAACGTCTTTTTTCTCCGGCAGCGCGCTGCTCACCGGCGTGGCGCCCGGTACCTATGTGCTCCGCATTGAAAAGGATGGATACCAGCCCTGGTCGCGCATCATTGCGGTCTTGCCGGCGCTCGTCACTGAATTGCGTAATACGTTGCTCGTGCAGGACAGGATCGATATTGCCACATCATCGTTGCTTGAACTTGGCATGCTCAAAGACGCGACTTCGTCTCCGCTCAGGACCCAGCTTACGTTGAGCACGCAGGGCGTTTTGAGCGAACGCGTCAACAGGACTAAACTCACCCTCGCCTCTCACGTGCATGCGTTTGGAATCGTGAATAACCGCATCTACGTGATCGACACCACAGGCGGGCTCGAGCGGATCAACCCGGTAAGCGGCGAGGTCGAGACGCTGGGCAATCCCGGACTCTCGCTTGCCTCAACCCCGATCCGCTTTTTCGGCTCGCCAAATAATGACGTGTCCCTCCTTGACGCATCCGGAGACCTTTTTCTCTATCAGGACGGAACAGCAACATTTGCAACGCTTAGCCGCAACGTGGCACAACCGCACTTTGATCTGACCGGACAAAAAATCCTTTTTATCAAAGGACAAGAAATCCGCATGATCTGGCTTGATGATAATCACTACCAGCCCTTCCAGAAAAAATGGACCGAGGAAAAAATCATTCGCCTCTCCTCCCCCATCCGCGATGCCCTATGGTGGTATGGGGATAGCGCGCACATTGTCTTCCGCACCCGCGACGGCATCTTCCTTACCGAACTCGACGGCCGCGGCGGCAGAAGCACGGTTGAAATATATTCCAACCCGCTTGACCCCGGACGCAACGTCGGGGTTGACGAAATCCTCACCATCCCCGATGCCCCCAACTCCATCTTCTTCCGCCAGAACAAAACCTGGCACACGATCACGCTGTAAAAAACGTTGTAATAAAAACTATTGCTTCAGTCCCAAGGCGCGTTTTCTCCGTTCTTCGTTTTCGTCGAGGATCATTTTGCGGATGCGGATATTTTGCGGCGTCACTTCCACGAGTTCGTCATCACCGATGTATTCGAGCGCATCTTCAAGGCCCATCACGCGCGGAGTATTAAAATGCTCGGTGGCGCCGTCGCCTTTTGAGCGCATGTTGGAAAGTTCTTTTTCTTTGCATATGTTGACCGAGAGGTCGTTGCTGCGCGAGTGCTGGCCGACCACCTGGCCCTTGTACACCTGCACGGCCGGCCCCAAAAAGAGCTGACCGCGATCCTGCGCCGCCACCAGGCCGAAGAGCGTGGTTACGCCGGTCCGGTGTGCCACGAGCGAGCCGTTTTCGCGCTCGCGCCACGGAGCCGAGTCCTTCTGATACCGATAAAACGTGCTGTGCATAATGCCGAGGCCGCGCGTATCCGTTAAAAATTCGTTGCGATACCCAAAAAGTCCACGCGTCGGCACCACAAACTCCATATAGCTGATGTCGTTTCCGGTGCGCAACTCCTGCATCTCGCCGTGGCGGCTCCCGAGTTTCTGGATCACCGCTCCGGAGTGTTCGTCCGGCACCTCGATCACGAGGCGCTCAAACGGCGTCATGAGTATGCCTTCGATTTTCTTGTCGATTACCTGGGGTCGCGACACCTGAAATTCGTATCCTTCGCGCCGCAATCGTTCGATAAAGATCGCCAGATGCAATTCGCCGCGCCCGGATACCACCCACCCGCTTATGCCTTTTTCCGACGGCGCGTCTTCAACCCGCAACGCCATGTCTGTCTCAAGCTCGCTATAGAGCCGTTCCCGAATCTGGCGCGAAGTTGAGTATTCGCCCTCTTGCCCCGCAAACGGCGAATCGTTGACCAAAAAAGTAACCTTTACCGTCGGCTCCTCAATATCAAGCAATGGCAATGCGGTCGGAGTATTCACATCCGCAATGGTCTCGCCGATCTGAACATCCGCAATCCCCGCAATTGCCGCAATGTCCCCAGCGCGTACCTCGTCGGCATCAATCCGCTCAAGCCCTTTGAACGTCATGAGCGACACGAGCCGGTACTTTTCCATCGCACCACTGCGGTTGATATGCATCACGTCCTGCCCGCGCCTGATAATGCCGTTGTACACTCTGCCGACCGCGATGCGTCCTTTGAAATTATCGCCGCTGATCGTGGTCGCGAGCATCTGCAGCGGAGACAAAGGATCGCCGGATGGCTGCGGAATATGCTCGATGATCGCATCAAAAATCGGCGTGATATTCTGCATCGTATCAAGATCAGCTGTAAGTCCGGCTTTGCCATGCTTTGCCGATGCGTAGAGAACCGGAAAATCAAGCAGAGATTCGTCCGCACCAAGCTCGATAAAAAGGTCCAATATCTTATCCACCACCACTTTACACCGGCTATCCGGCTTGTCGATTTTATTCACCACCACGATCACTTTTAATTTTTTCTCAAGGGCTTTTTTCAGCACAAATCGCGTTTGGGGCATAGGTCCCTCTTTTGCATCCACCAACAGCAGGCATCCGTCGGCCATGGTCAAAATCCGCTCAACCTCGCCGCCAAAATCCGCGTGTCCGGGCGTATCGATGATATTGATTTTCGTACCACCGGCCGGAGAATTCCATTGGATTGCTGCGTTCTTTGAAAAAATCGTAATCCCCCGCTCCCGCTCAAGCTCGTTGGAATCCATGATCAGCTCCTGTGCCGCCGCCTCCTTATTCAAATGCGTTTCCGACTGGCGCAACAAAGCATCCACCAGCGTGGTCTTTCCATGGTCAACATGCGCGATAATAGCAACATTTCGGATATTCATAGAAAAAAAATTGTGTCATTCTGAGCGGAGCGAAGAATCTCTTGAAACTTTTATCGTATATTTGAGATCCTTCACTTCGTTCAGGATGACGTTCAAAAATTAAAAATCTGCTGGTACGCAGCAGAAATATTAACTACTGATCATAAAATCATAACAGGATATAAACTATTTGTACATGCTCCGTCAACTAAATTCATTGCTCCATACTCTCTTGAACAATGCGCTTAGTTGAAGGAGTCAGATGGTTTGAATATCTGCTCCTCTATTCCCCAAGGGGAATTCTCTTGTCTCAAAGGAACATCCCCAACTTTTGATTTCGGCATAAGCCAAGGCAGTTTTGGGTTCCGCCTGAACATCAAGCGCTCAATCAGGAAAAATCAGAGCAATTCCTGATTTGTCCCGCTCGGGCCAAGGGATGAGTTTTATCTCCTCCTCGATCAGAGCGTTTTCCCCCTTGAGCGCTTCCTCAACTGTTCCGCTCACGGGAACATGAAGTTGGATGAACTGTTCGCCAGTCTCTGGATTCATTTCCAGCGCCAGCTCCATGGGAGTCGCCGGCTGGAGGTGTTTCTGTGCTAGCGCTACGAGCGTGAGCACATATGACTCGATTGCATTCTTCTTACAAAACGCAATCGCGTCGAGATCTGGAAACACATCCTCGACCGCGAGGTGGTCCAGAAAATCCATGGGGGCCTCCTCCGTGTAGGACTCCATCTCCGCTGCAACCCGAGCATCGGAGAGGACTAAATCTTCTTCAACCAGCCCTTCAATCTGCTGGAGAGCACTGGTTCTCCGCGCCTCGTTTTTTGCGAGGAGGGTCGCCATGTGCTCACGAGGAATACTATTTCTTCCTTCATGCCCGAACATCTCGTCATACCGCACGAGATGTTTTCTGAACGCTACTACCCAACGTGTCGCCGTCAGGTACTCTGTAAACAGCTCGTCAACCTTCCTTCTGTCCATATAAATCTCCTTACCAGGGACAGGTGAGACTTTTAGGAAACTCCTTGGTTTGGTCCAACCTGGACCGTTGTCAAAGTGTTCAGATTCAGCCCGTAGGGTAGGAAATCTGAACTACTTTTATTGTAGCATACTAAAAAATTTCTGTCAACCCCTTGTGGAAAAAAATCAAAAAGCTGCCCTCCAATGGACCGGCTGTAAATTGTTTAGTTTAGGCCATATAATCCGGTTTTCCATTCAAGCCGCTTTCAGTTGCTGTACTTGCGAGGCAAGGTTTTCAATTGCCACGTCTTGGGCAATGTCATTTCGTACCAAGGCATCAACCCTACTGCGAATAGAGCGCGTATCGTCATGCATGGCGTTCATTTCCTCGAGCATATCCTGCATGATTCCTTTCATCTCCGTGACGCTTTCCTTGGTTTCAGCAACTGCTTCCATGACGGTACTCAATGCCGCTTGCGTTGCCAAGCCTTTCAGGTCATCCTTGGTGGCCATGAGTTTCAAATCTTCCTTCGTGGCCATTTCATTGCGAATAGCCTTCAAATCTTCCTTGGTGGCCATTTGACTAAAACCCTGCTTCATTACAGCAGAAAGTTCTTGAAGAGTTGCCGGATTGTTATTTTTTTCCTCCATTAGATCAAGTATACGTCGATAGGAAACCGTGTCAAATTTTATGTAAAAACCCCTCCGACTCGAGTCGGAGGGGTTTTTGCGGAAATCTAGAAAGATTACCAGTTGCTGTCGCGGCGTCCTCCGCCGAAACCGCCTCCGCGATTGCCACCGCGGTCGTTGAAGTCGCGCCGAGGAGGGCGTGCCTCCATGGGGCGGGCTTCGTTCACGGTCAGCGTGCGGCCGTCGAGCTCTTTGCCGTTCCACATCTCGATCGCTGCCTGGGCCTCTTCATCGTTTGCCATTTCGACAAAACCGAATCCTTTTGAGCGGCCCGACATGCGATCAATGATGATGGTTGCGGTCTCGACGGTGCCTGACTGCGCAAACGCATCTTTCAAAGTATCTTCGGTCGTGTTGTATGACAGACCTCCGACGTACAATTTCTTTGCCATGTAATCTATTGCTTAAAAACACTAATCGTGTAAGACGACCTCTCTTCAACTAGGAAAACCTGTTGAGAACCTTACATTGACTCTAGTATACACCCTTTCCAGAAAAAGTCAAACCTATGACGAAAAAGATGATTCCTCAAGAAACTTTTTCACGGCATCTATTTGCCTCTGGCGGAATCCATCATCCAGAATAAAAGTGTGGATTCAGTTCTGAATCCGGTATGTAGCGCGATCCTTGCCGATAGATCGCGTGAAGCGTTCCTCTGTCTAATTCAGGATGATTTGCAATAGTCAAGGTTTGTCTGGAGCTATTGGGTAGAATTCTTCGTAACTTAACATGACTTCCACGCTGGGAAGTCATTTCAAAACCAAAAGAAAGAAAAATTTTGATGACTTCTTCTCCGGAAAGAGTTTTAAGCCGCGGCATACGCTTTAGGCTCTAATTCAAAACTCGCGAGCACAGAGGGTTTTTCGGCTAAATCAAAGTCAGCAAGATTCTCGCCTTCAAGCTGGAGACCGATTGCTTCTTTCAGATTCTCCGCGAGTTCGTCGAGAGTCCTGCCTTGTGTTACCACCGGCAGATCAATACAATCAGCCACAAAGTAATTATCGCCTTTTGAGATGTATACCTGAATGATTTTTTTCATGATTATAGTATACCACGCACACGCAAGAAATCAATACAACTACGAAAAATTCGACGCCTCCTGCCGTTTGCGGAATTCGCGTTCCGCCTCGTCGCGGTTGCAAAAGTAAGAACGGAGGAGCTACGTACTGCTGGCATCCTGTATACTCAAAAACTTTTTTGTCTGCTCTGCTAAACCGCGAAAAAGCGGCTCTGTTTCGTTGAGGAATCCGGTGATTTGTTTCCAGCGATAATCCAGATACTCGTGGGCAAGGGCGTTTCGCAGATAGACCCATTCCGCAAGCTGCACACAACCGTCATTTTCATTAAATGGGACGATTCCCCCAAGCGCGATCAGAAAGTCCCGATACCGCTCCGGCAAGGGACGTCGTTCGCTCGCCCATATGGTTTTCGCGATATCCACCGATGCGTTCACCAGATGTTCTATCCAATGCTCGACATTGCGTTTGATGTCTTTTTCACTCACGTATTGCGATTGCGTGACGGAGCGAAACCGGCCATATTCAGTTACCGCATCATCCAGAAACTCAACAATCTCCTGCAAATGGGAACGGTCCGCCCTAGACAAAGACGCGGAGCGTAAAAATATCCGGTAAAACTCGTCAGCAGTGCTGTACCATGCATCCGCCTCCTCACTTAACCGCGCCACCTCCTTCATGTACATATTGTGATCTTTGATCACAAGCACGCGTCCGGAACCAACAATCGGCCATGCTATTTTTGCGGCTGCACGATCAAGTACCACGAGGTCCACATTCACGTTCACGATGCGCTCCACATCGCTCCAGATACTTTGCTCCAATGCTCGATCTTCAGGGGTCAGAACACCCCAATGTCCCAATCGGATTCAGGCCGCGCATATCCTTTTGCCTGCGAACCGAAAAGAAACGCCATGACCACATCATCTCGGCCTTCAAAATACTCCCGGAGCTTGTTGATTTTTTCTTCTTGGGCTCCGTCCATACCGCTATTCTACCATCTTGGAGCATTTTCGGCAATAAGTTTTGATTTCTCAAAATATTTCCGTATCACTTCTTTATATTCTGTCCACATAGTGAAAGATTCTATTTCGTCTGCATAAATCCATCGGAGACCCTTAATCTCGTCTTCCTGTTTTTGAATATCCTTTATATCGCCGAGCAACTCACAGGAATAAATCACGAGAAAATGTCTGGCGCCGGAAACACTGACAAAAACAAAAGTGTCAAAAATGCTTACGACTTTAACCTCAACAGACAATTCCTCGCGTATTTCTCTCTGCAAGCCTTCTATCGGCGTTTCTCCTTCATGAAGTCGCCCGCCCGGAAGCTGCCACATTCCTTTGTCATCCTGCACAATAAGAACCCTTCCTTCGTGAATAATGATTGCTTTCTGAGGGATGTCTCCGATAAAGTGTTTATGGTGATCACCTTGTTCTTCGTAACTCATAATCAATAGAAACAAAAGAGACATCACGAAAAATTCGAGGCCTCCTGGCGCTGGCGGAATTCGCGTTCGACCTCGTCGCGGTCGCGGCCGTATTTGAGGCGGGAGAGTTCTTTGATGGCACGGGCGATTTCCGGATTGCCGGTTTTGGGAGGCAGGAACTGGACGTTGAACGGGCGGGTGGTCTTGTTGCTAATGAGGAGGTTCACGTAGGCGTTGAAGTTGTCTATGTTCATGAGATCCTGCGGGGTAAAGACCGGCTCGAATTTGTTTTTGAGAAACTCTGCGTCGTCCGCACCGACTCGGAGCACCGCCATGGAGCCGACGTTGCCGAATACCGCATCCCGGATGTTTTCCTGCAACTGCTTGATGAACTGATGCGCCACGATCAGGTTCAAGCGGTATTTACGCGCCTCGGAAAGAATGGTCGCGATTGAGTCCGTAGTGAAGTTTTGGAACTCGTCTATATAGAGATAGAAATCTGCGCGGTCTTCCTGATTTTCAATATCCACGCGCGAGAGCGCTGCGACCAAAAGTTTGGATACAATCACCATGCCGAGCAGGTTTGCGTTGAGATCACCGATAAGACCCTTGGAAAGATTGACGAGCAAAATTTTGCGGTTGTCCATGACATCGCGGAAGTTGAATGCGGATTTCGGCTGGCTGATGATCGGGCGCACGTATTCGTTGAGGATGAACGGCGCGAATTTGGATGTAATGTAGCCGGACATATTGGGCAGCGACCATTCGCCGGACATTTTTTCGGCCTCGTACCGCCAGAAACGCACGATTTCGGGATTGGAATTGCGATTGAGCTTGTCATCGCGGTATTCTTTGTCCGCGAATACGCGCGAGATTTCGGCGATCGTGGGGATTTCGTGATCGTAATCGTCAAGCAGGAGCATAAGCGTGTTTTTGAAAAACTTCTCAAAGATGGGACCGAACGCTTCGGGCAGATCTTTATAGATCATCTTCAAAATTTTGAAGAAGTCGTCAATCACAAACGATTTTTGCTGGGGCTGGGCCGGATCTATTTCAAGCATGTTCAAACCAAGCGGGCGCGAAACATCGCCCGGATTGAACACGATTACGTCGCTGGCTCGGGCTTTGGGGATGAGCGCTAAAATATCATCCACCAGCTCTCCGTGAGGGTCAATCACGGCAACGCCTTCGCCGTTTGCGATGTCCTGCTCAATGAGGTTTTTCAGAAATGAGGATTTTCCGGTGCCGGTCTGCCCGATGGTGTAGAGATGGCGGCGCCGGTCTTCCCGCTGCATGCGTATCATTTTTTCTTGTCCGCGAAACACGTTTTTGCCGAGCACGATCCCGCTTGCCGGAAGATCTGCGGGCGGCTCTGCGGATTTTGCTTTGGATGAAAAGATGCGGGACGCCGAAGTGGTGGGTAGCGGGAAATGGTATATGCTCGTCAGCTCCTCGGTCGAGAGATACGCGATATTTTTTTCATCAAAAAGCCGAAACGAATAGTCGAAGATCAGCCGCTTGAGAGAGCGCCCGGTTATTTTCATGGGTATGAACGCATTGAGATCGGGCAAGGCAAGCTGCACAAAAGAACTTTGCGCGTCTTCAAGAATCTGCAGAGCGCGCATCTCGCTTGCTGCGGAAGCGATGATCCGGATATTGGCGTCAAAGCAGGCCTGCGATGATTTTGCGATAATCGCCTTTACGAGTTCTTCGTGGTAGGGCGTGACCGGCCGCGGTTTTTCTTCAGCTCTCTTTTGTTCTTCGGATTTTGACGAGCCGGCCATGATCGCGCCAAAATCCTTGAAGACCTCATTTTTTTTGCCGCGGCTCAATGCCTCATAAAATGATCTGCCCTGCTGGATTTCTTTGGAGACCTTTGCGGCAAGATGTTTCCACTTCTTGCTTTGCGCCGGCCGTATTAAAACCTGGATCGCGGCGCCTTCCCCCTCTTCCTGCAGTTTTGACAGAGCCGTCAAAATCTGCCCCAGGGGATCTGCTTCAAGTTTTTGGTACGTGCGCAACGGTAATACTGGATGGCGCTCGAGCTTCAGGTACGAGCCAACAGAGACGCTTGAGGAGCCAAAGATATTGTAGTCCTTGGTGCGGCTGATCTCCGCGTTCGGATACAGGCCCAGGATTTGTTTCTCAATGATTTGCTCGTACGCCTTTGGCACCGCCACATAAAAATGGATTTCCTCGCCCACGTGGTGCACGCCCATTTCAAGGCAGATGTACGGATCGCCATAGAGAAATTTCGTCCAGCCGGTGGAGTGGAAATTGGCGAACGACGAATAGAGCTGCTCGGCCACGCCCAGCATTTCTTTCTCCTTTTTCTGCTCCTGCCCTTCTTTGGGAGCCGCATCGCGCGGCATCTTCACCGAGAACAACGCCAAATTGAGCCCGCGCGTAACCCGGCCCTTTTCGCGCATCTGTCTGAAAAAAATATTTCCGACAATGAACAGAACGATGACCACAATGAGCGCGAGAATGAGATAGAGCATAGTTAAGAACGTGTTCCTTTATCCTGATACACGATTCTACTGTTTGATTTCGTCCAATTCTCGGAGAAGCCGACGTGTGATATCTGATTGCTACTCCTGTCTAACCGTATCCTCTTGTTGCAAATCGGAACAAAATCAAGATTCATTTCAAACCCTATAAAATTTCGTTTGAGTCCCTTACAAACTACGAAGGTAGTTCCTACACCGGCAAAAGGATCCAGCACTATATCCCCCTCGCTGGAGCTTGCTTTTACAATCCTTTCTATCAACTTAATTGGTTTTTGTATCGTATTCAAAACATCTCTGCTTATTAATTCTTTGGATTTATAGGTAAGTTGTTTTATATCGCCCCAGACGTCACACACGATTAAATCTATTGATTCATCATCAAGTTGGTTTATTAACTCAAAACAATTACCGTTATAAACTTTATTTATTTCCATAGATCAAATTTTCTCGAGTTTTCCGGTCTCGACCAGATGGTCGTAGAGTTCGTCGACCATCATGTCGTGGAATGCGTCAATGAGCGCCGCGTTTTGCGTGGCCTTCGCAAGAACGATGGCCTCGTTAAGCGACTTTGCAAAAGCCAGCTCAACCAATTCCTGCACTTTTGCGTGCAGGTCGTCTGATGCGTACGAGGGAACCGCATGCCCCTGCGGAGCCGGCTGAGGCACGGGCTGCTGCGGTGCCTGCGTTCCCGGTGTTGCGGCAAGTTTTTCTTTGACAATCTCGGCGATCATCTCTCTATCATGCGGCGCTTCCACGACGGGTGCGCCGCTGGATTGCTGTTGGCGTTCAAGCAGGGCCTTTTTTTCCGCGAGCATCTGCTCCAGTTGCGCGATCTCCTGCTGGCTGGTTGGTGATATTTCTGGCATACCTTAAGTATAAGAAAAAAGGTGTTGTTGCACAATAGCAACTGCGTAGTATACTGAAACTATGAAAAAAACCAATCTCCTCGCACTGTCCATCCTCGCCGTCATGTTCATCCTCATGATCGGGTCGGTTTGGAACGATTCGGCGATTACGGATGAATTGGCGCACATTCCGGCTGGGTACGGGTATGTGACGCAGCTGGATTACCGGCTCAATCCCGAGCACCCGCCGCTGGTCAAGGCAATTGCGGCGCTTTCGAGCTGGCTTGTGGTGCGGCCGCGCTTCCCCATTGACACCAAAGCATGGCAGAGCGACATCAACGGACAGTGGGATCAGGGACGGGCCTTTTTGTACGAGTCCGGCAATAATGCTGACCGCATCCTCTTCTGGTCGCGTTTTCCGCTCATGCTGATGGCGATCGGACTCGGGCGGCTTCTTTTTGCCTGGACGCGAAAACGATTCAATACGACCACGGCGCTGCTTGTGCTAATCTTCTACGCGTTTTCTCCCACGGTGCTCGCGCACAGCCGGTACGTTACGACCGACATCGGGGCAACGCTCGGTTTTTTCATTGGCATCGCGAGCTTTATCGCGTTTCTCGAAAGCCCTACGCGATCGCGCCTCATGCGCGCCGGATTATGCCTTGGCATCGCCCTGCTCTTGAAGTTTTCAACCGTGCTTCTTGCCCCTATCTACGCGATTATGCTCGTTGCGTGGGTCTGCTCCCAGCCGTATTTCTTTACCAAGCAGCGCATCAAGCAATTTTTCAGACTTCTGGGCAAAACCGTCCTGATCGGCGCGATTGGTCTCGGAGTGGTGTGGGCGGTCTACGCCCTCTTCACGCTCAACTATCCTCCGGAGCGCCAGTTGAGCGATGCGACATTCCTGCTCGGCTCCTACGGCTTCAGAACCGCGGCCAATCTTGATCTGGCGCTCATCCGCAATCCCATTCTCCGGCCTGTGGGACAATACGCGCTTGGGGTGCTCATGGTGCAGCAGCGGGCCGGCGGCGGCAACACCGCATATTTTCTCGGCGAGGTCACGAACGTAGGGTCCCGGAGTTATTTTCCCCTTCTTTATCTCTTAAAAGAACCTCTTGCCTTGCATGTCTTTTCCTTGATCGTGCTCTGGTACGCCGTGAAAAAAACGCTCCGGGCAAGCGTCGGAAAAAAGAGAAAAGAGCTAATAACGCTCACTCGACGGTGGATACATGAACATCTGGTCGAGGTCGCATCCATGGCGTGCATTGGGGTCTATCTGGGATTCTCTTTGCGCTCCCCGCTCAATATCGGCATCCGGCATCTGCTGCCCATGTTTCCGTTCATCTACATTTTGGTTGCGCGCACCATCAGCGACTGGCTGCATAGCCGCCGCATCATTGACCCGCAAACCGCGCGTGAATGGCTCACGGGCATTTGGCAAATCTTCATTACTTCGATTCCCAAATACGCGCTGGTGAGCGTGCTGCTGCTCTGGCTTGTCGCGGCTACGCTGGGCGCGGCTCCGTATTTTCTTTCCTACTACAATGAACTGGTGGGTATGCGCTACGGCTATCGTATCGCCGTTGACTCGAACTACGACTGGGGGCAAGACCTCATCCGGCTCAAACAATACGTGGAGCGTCATGATATCAAAAAGATCGCCGTGGATTATTTCGGCGGCGGCAATCTCGATTATTATCTGGGTAACCGCGCCGAACCGTGGTGGTCATCCAAAGGCCCTGCGCACGGATGGTTTGCTATCTCAATCAACACCCTGCAGGGCGCCTATGGCACGCCAACCCGAGGATGGATCCGCAGACCCGAAGATTCATACAACTGGCTCAAACCCTACCGGCCCGTCGGCCGAGTCGGACAATCCATCTTTATCTATACATTACCATAGGGATTATGAGATTCATTTCTCTCCTTTTCTCTATTCAACATTTACTCACGATCGTGGACGAAGTGTTGAATCAAGTTTTCTTAAATTTGTAGAACACCTTATTTCCGAGGCGGAGGTCAATGTAATCGATCTGTGGTTTTTTGTCTTTGATTTCCTGGTCAAGCACGGTACGAAGGATATGGAGCACGGTTTCGGGATTACCGTCCTTTTGAACGATCAGCGTAAATCCCTCTGCAACGCGCATGCGAAATTCGTCCGGCGCCTTCGAGTCAAGTCCGTATGCGGTAAGGCGCAGCCCGGCAATGCGCTGAAGGCCGCCGCCGAAAAGCGCCATCTGTCTTGTTGTTGACTCATCAATCGCGCGTGTCCCAACTTTTACTTCGCTAAGATCGCTCGTTATTTTTACGATGAGCGATCCTGATGCCTCGGGCGCGTCTTCGTACACAAAACCGGTGTGATCAATGTACCCGCACGAGTGCGTGTCCGATTGCGCCGCACCATTGCACAGAAGCGCAAAAAAAGTCCGCTTGGTATATGAGACGGAAATCGCGTGCGGGAATTGCCTGGCCACCGTAATCGTCTCAAATCGGGGCAGTACAGCCGCAAGGCGTTCGGCAAGATACTGTGCGCTCACGCCGAAAATAAATCGTTTGGGAATGACCAGCGCGTAATTCCCTGAGAGCGCGTTTTGAATCGCAGTCTCAAGTTCGTGCGCGTCCTGTTCCGTACCATTTCCGTTGACCGTAATCTTTTGTAGTTGGAAGTACGAAAGGCGCACCATGCTTATGCATACCGCGAGAAATGCAACAAAACCCACGAACGCACGAACAATGTAAAGCTTCTTCTTGGAGAACTTTTTTTGTTTTCGCTTATGCTGCCGCGGAGTGTAGAGAATTCTGCTTTCGGACATACGCATAGAGTAACACGAATCATCCTTCTTCAAGAAGGGCAAACGCCACGGCGTAATCCCCGTCATGCGAGATACTGACTTGTACCCTCTTTCCGAACGCGATCACGCGGGACTGAAGAATGGGTTGGCCGCTTTCTTTTTTCTCCATCCACGCGTCATGCCAGTCGATTTTTCTGCCGATCGCTTTCATAAACGCTTCCTTCGCGGCAAAAATACCGGCCAAACTTTCAAGCTTTGGATTTTGAGCAAGTTCCGCTTCCGTAAATACCTTCTCAACACCGCCGCTACGCTCAAGCCGCCTTTGAAATTCCGGAATATACACGAGATCGATTCCTATTGACATGAATTCGGAGAGTATAGTATACTTTTTTTATGAAAATAAAGCGATTTATAATGAAAGATATCGTTGAGAAACTAAAAACCTCTCACAAGGCAGTTATTTTATATGGCCCGCGGCAAGCTGGGAAAACCACACTTTGCAAAGATATTATAAAGACCATGTCGGTTAAGACGCTCTACATAAACGCCGATGAAGCGCGGTATATTGAAGTACTCTCAAGTCGAGATGCGCGCCAATTGTCTGATCTCGTCTCTGGATATCAACTGGTGGTCATTGATGAAGCGCAACGTGTGCCGGATATCGGTATCAACCTTAAAATTTTGATTGACGCAGGTCTTGGCGTTAAAATACTTGCGACCGGATCGTCATCGTTTGATCTTGCAAACAAGGTTCAGGAACCACTCACCGGGCGGCACTGGACATATTTTCTTTACCCCATATCCCATCTGGAGCTCCGCCAGCATTTTAATCGCTTTGAAATGAGCGCCGCGCTTGAGGAGCGTCTTGTCTGGGGATCGTATCCGGAGTTGTTTTCCCTCGCGGGCAGAGAGACCAAAGCAACATATCTGCGCACACTCACGTCTGACTATCTGTATAAAGATATTCTTGCGCTTGCCGACATCCGCCATGCGGGAAAGATACGCGATCTTCTGAAACTCATCGCGTTTCAGGTCGGAAATCAGGCCTCGCTTTCCGAGCTCGCATCTTCCCTGGATATGAGCAAGGAGACGGTTGCGCGCTACATAGATCTGCTTGAGCAGTCATTTGTGATTTTTCGACTCGGCGGTTTCAGCCGGAATCTGCGCAAGGAGATTTCCAAGACCCATAAATATTATTTTTACGACGTCGGGGTTCGAAACGGCATCATTGAAAACTTTCAACCGCTTTCTCTGCGAAATGACGTGGGCGCATTATGGGAAAATTTTCTCTTAGCGGAGCGGCTGAAACGCAATGCGTATCTTGGCAATTTTACAACGCCGTATTTTTGGCGCACCTATACCGGAGCGGAAATTGATTATATAGAAGAGCGCTCCGGTGAGCTGAGCGGTTATGAATTCACCTGGGGCGCAAAACACAAATCCGTTCCTCCCTCATGGAATGCTACCTATAAACAAGCAACATGGCAAGCCGTTGACCGGAACACTTGGATAGATTTTGTCGTGTAAAATATCGCACTGCGCATAGGGTCAATGCCGATTTGAACCATGGTATGCTTCTTAAGAGTTTACGGGTACAGATTGCTATGGGTATCAAGCGCTACAAAAATACATTCGTCCTCGCTGACCGATTTATAGATCGCCCGCAGATCGCCGGTGATATTGATGCTGCGATAGTCAAGATATTTTCCTTTGAGCGCGTGATTGTTGAGTGCTGAATGAAATGGATTGTCCAAAAAAATATGCAGCCGCTCCCGAACGCGCTGCCGTTGTTTGTGGTTAAGCTTCTCCAGGTGTTTCCGGAATTGGCGATGAAAGGTAAAATTCATAGCGCGGAAAAATACGCGTCCAGTTCCTTGTGCGAAGAAACGCGAGGGGAAAGATTTTTTTCTCGCGAAATATCGTATTCGGCTTTTCCGATCAGCCGTTCAAGTTCGAGCGACATGCGGGGGGTTATAGAAAAGTGAATCTCCTTGGCGCGGGCGAGTTGCCGCAAGTAGGCGTTGATGATAGCGCTCAAAGAAAGCCCCAGTTCGCTCGCGACTTTTTGCGCGCGTAGCTTTACTTCTTTTTTTGTCTTGATGTTGATAACCGTGTTCATGCCAAAAGTATATACAATGGTTGAATGGTGTCAAGAAGTAGTCTTATCCAATACAACATGAGCCTGAAATGAACCCTATTCCAACGCAGAATGAGCCTGAAATTGAAGCTCTTCCTGCGTTGAAGCGCGAGCCGTCATACTTGAGGAATGATGTATCTCAATATGGACGACTCACGCAT
>JACPYI010000033.1 GCA_016196115.1 Candidatus Sungiibacteriota bacterium | reverse complement strand
TTGTTGTAGTGAAATGACCCCTGTGGATAATTAAAAGTAGTATTCATTACAAAGTGCTAAAAGAAGAGAATATGAGCCAATAAATACGTCGACTTTTGCTCTTACTTTAGCACTTTTCTGTGGGTTACTAAATACCACTTACCGTGCAGAAGACCACCATCACACAATTTATTATTGAGAGATTGTATGAAGCAAGCGAAGTATCGAATGCTCTCTTCCCGAGAAAATGGGAGCATCGGCATTTTACGAAGCTGCTTCTGGATTTTGACTCCCGCCGGAAAATTACACCAGCAACGATCTCGTCCATTTTATCGCGACTCAAGCGGCAGGGATTGGTGGCGCGGAGCGGATCAACGCGAAATTCATTATGGCGGGTTACGCGGGAGGGAAAGAACCGGCATGATGCCCGGCGACGAAAAGCAGTTCCGCCCAAGAACGACGGTATCACGCGCTTGGTAATCTTCGACATTCCGGAATACGAGCGAAGAAAAAGAACCGCGATCCGAACGGAGCTCGTCGGGTGCAATTTTCGGCCGTTGCAAAAGAGCGTTTGGATCGGCACCTCTCCGTTGCCCGAAGATTTCATCACTCTTCTCGATGAACTGGAGTTAAAAAACAAAGTCCATATTTTCAGCGTACGCGGGAAAGGCACTCTGGACAAAATTTGATTCTAAACAAACTCCGGACGATCGTCTAAGGTTTGTTTAGAATGAACCGGACGGGTGACTTTTTGCTAACCGTTATCGAAGAAAGCGATAATGCCTGTGATCCTGATGCTGTCATAGAACTGGCACGACTCAAGGATGCCGTGTCCATTAGCAGTGAAGACGGCAAAGAAATCTTTTGGATCGTCTCTGCGAATGAACCACGACGCGTCTGGGACATGACCGAACGTGCGCTCCGCAGTTCCTTGCGTCAGCCGTAGAATGCTGTCGCTGTTATGCTTCCTATAGTCCCGAGAGGCAGTGCATTTCGCACTCGCCCCTTTTGCTTGCCCACACACAATACCTTCTGGTATACTCTATCCATGGACTCGTTGATGAAAGCGGATATCTTTTTTGTGGTAACCACGGTTGCGGTTTTTTTCGTGACCGGGGTTGCGGTCTGGGTCATGGTGTATGTGGTCAAGATATTGCGCAACGTCGAGAATATTTCGGAGACGGTGAAAACGGAGACGAAAAAATTGTCGCAGGATATTGACGGACTCCGGGAGCACGTCAAGCAGCGCGGAGCGTTGCCGCGTTTTCTGCTGCGCTGGATGGGTCGAGCCGGCGGCGCCAGGCGGGAACGCGCTCATGCATCGGATAAAAAATAACACGCAACTTTACGGAAAGACGTGGAGAAGATAGCAAAAGAATTAAAGAGCCACTGGAGACAGATCAGTGCGCAGCTCGCGAAAAGGTATGGAACAGGAAATTCTCAAAAAACTGGAAGAGCAGGCGCATAAGCTTGATGAACTCTCGGCCTCGCTTGGCCGGATCCGGAAATACTTTTTCTGGATACTGATCGGGAGCATTGCGATGATCGTGTTGCCGCTGGTTGGACTCGGGTTTGTGATCCCGCAATTTTTGAATATCTACCGCTCGATGGGAGCGATGTAATCTCCTTGCTATGTCCGCAAAAAATCGGCGCAATTGGAATATTTTCTGGAGCAGCGTTTTCTTCGTGCTTGGCTTTTCGGTTGTCTTCTCGCTCGTCGGGATTCTCCTGCAAACGGTCTTGAGTCAGGCATCGTATACGGTTCAAGAGTGGCTTGGCAGGATCGGAGGAGTCATCATTATTTTTTCGGGCTTTTCGTGATGGGGCTTATCACCCCCTCATTTCTGCAGCGGGAACACGCGGTGCGGGTAACCGCGCGTTTCCGTTCCCATCTGCTGACCTCGTTCGTATTCGGCGCGGCATTTGCCGTTGGCTGGACACCGTGCGTGAGCGCGGCGCTGGGCGCCATTTTAGCGCTTGCATCATCGCATCCCTCAAGCGCATTTTTTCTCCTGCTTGCCTAACACCATAGGAATCGGAATTCCGTTTCTGATCGTGGGATTTTTTACGGCGCAAGCGCAGGCCCTTATTCAAAAAGCAGGGAGGTGGCTTGCTTCTATCCAATATATTTTTGGCGCGCTGCTGATCTTCATGGGCATTCTCGTTTTCGTGGGGCAGCTCAGCCGTATTGCCAATCTTGAGTTTCTCGCCCGTAGTCTCGATTCGCTCAATCTGGTGTCAAGCGCCAGAGGCGGAATCCAGGGATTAAATATTTTTTCTCTGGGTATTGCGTTTTTCGCCGGACTCGGCTCGTTTTTGAGCCCATGCATCTTGCCGCTTGTGCCCGGCTTTCTTTCGTATCTTGCATCAGAGGCTACTTCGACATGACATGACTGATTATCGCAAAAAAAATTACGCTTGGCATCGCACTTGCCACCATTGTCGGCTTGATCATCTACTTCGAGTCATTGAAACCAAGCTCTTCAACTTCCGTGCAGACGAACGCGACGCTGAATATCCCTGTGCCCATTGCTTCAGGTACGACCTCGAGTATTCCCAAACGAGACCTGACAAAAAAAGAGCAGGAATTCGACCGGGCAAAAGAACTGGTTAATCCGGACGGCTTTATCAATACTGAAAAGTTTAAGATCGCGGATCTTGTCGGCAAAAAAGTTATTCTGGTTGATTTCTGGACGTACAGCTGCATCAACTGCCAGCGCACGACGCCGTATCTGAACGCCTGGTACCAAAAGTACAAAGATCAAGGCCTTGAGATTGTCGGCGTGCATACCCCGGAATTCGAGTTTGAAAAAAAATATAACAACGTCGCGCAGGCCGTCAACGACGAGGGGATCAAGTACCCAGTGGTGCTGGACAACGCTGATGCAACGTGGAACGCCTACGCGAATCGCTACTGGCCCCACCGGTACCTCATTGACATTGACGGATTCATCGTCTATGACCACATCGGCGAGGGCGCGTATGACGAGACCGAACAAAAAATCCGGGACGCGCTCGACGAACGCATGCGGGTCCTGCATATGCAGGGCACAGTGCAGCAACATCTCGAGCAGCCCAAAAATGTCACGACCGTTGACCCATCAAAACTGGGCAGTCCGGAAACATATTTTGGCGCTTCTCGAAACCGTTTTCTCGGCAACGGCCAACCCGGAAAAACAGGAGTGCAGTCCTTTGTGGAGCCGCATCAGATCGAACCCAATACGCTCTATATTTCGGGCAGTTGGAGTATTGAAGACCAGTTTGCCGAAACCACCGCAGCCGGAGATACGATCACATTCAAGTATCAAGCAAAAAATATCTACTTTGTCGCAAGTTCTGCTATGGGCACCAGGATAAAAGTATTGCGCGACAACAAACCCCTTGGCCAAGAGGCCGGAGACGACATCGCGCCCGACGGATTATCTTCCGCGCTCATCAAGGACGCGAAATTGTACAAATTAATCCAAGACCCAACCGGCTACGGCGAGCACATACTCAAGATCATCATTGAGAAACCGGGCTTGCGCGCCTTCACGTTCACGTTTGGATAGTTATGCACACCCTCCGCCTTTACTTTGCCTTCTGTTCGATGCCATAATCAACCAAATTACCGATAGTGTCTATTTACTTGATAAAGTTGACACCCTTCTCGCTTTTTGCTATGTTTGAATTCAGATAGTGAACATAATGCCATCCAACGGGAAAAAAGATAAAACATTGATTGAGGGCGCGGTTTTGGAGAGTTTGCCAAATACGCTCTTTCGAGTCCGTCTCGATGACGGACGAGATATTTTGGCTCATCTTTCAGGCAAAATGCGTCTGCACTATATCAAAGTCCTACCCGGAGACAGGGTTCGGGTCGAGATGTCTGTCTACGACAACACCAAAGGAAGGATCGTGCACCGACTGAAATAATGAAAGTACGCGCTTCGGTAAAACCTATGTGTACAAAGTGCAAGGTTGTCCGACGAAAGGGTCGGCTGTTTGTTATCTGCAAAACCACCCCAAAGCATAAACAAAGGCAGGGCTAAGAAAGTAGAGAGCATGCGAATCGTTGGCATCAACATTCCGGATCATAAGAAGATCGAGTACGCGCTTCCGTATATCTACGGGGTTGGGTTGTCTGCGGCACAAAAGATCGTCAAAACCGCCAAGATCAATCCCGACACCCGCGCAAAAGATCTGACTCAAGCCGAGATCAACCGCTTGCGAGAGATCATCGAGAAAAACTACAAGATTGAAGGAGACCTGCGCCGTGAAATCATGACCAACATCAAGCGCGTGCGCGAGCTGCAGATCTATCGCGGGCTCCGCCATATGCGCGGCCTGCCGGTACGGGGCCAGCGCACCAAGACCAACTCGCGCACCCGGCGCGGCAATGTGCGCCGCACCGCCGGATCGGGCAGGAAACCGGCGGCAAGCCCGACATAAAAATTATGGGGAAAAAACGAGTAATCAAAAAGGGAGGAGAGAGCAGCGACACGGGCGATGCTGCCAAGCCCAAATCCGGAGAAGGACGCTCCGAGCACCGTATGGTGCGCGGCATTGCGCATATCGAGGCCACGTATAATAATACGCTCATCTCCATCAGCGACGAGCACGGCAATGTGATTGGGCAATCGTCTGCCGGAGCAATCGGATTTTCCGGCACCAAAAAGGCGACGCCGTTTGCGGCTGCGCGCGTGGCTGAAGCGGTAATTGAGAAGGTGAGGCGATCCGGGCTGCAAGAGGTGATCGTGCGCGTGAAAGGCGTGGGATCAGGGCGCGACTCGGCAATCCGAGCGCTTGCCAATCAGGGACTTACCATCGTATCCATCAAAGATATAACGCCCTTGCCGCACAATGGTCCGCGGGCAAAGAAGGTGAGAAGGGTGTAACATTATGGCGAGAAAAATACTTGAGAAAACTGAGCGACGGCTGGGGGAGCGACTCTTTCTCAAAGGGACGCGGTGTGTTGGGCCCAAATGCGCGGTGGTGCGGCGCAATTATCCGCCCGGCATTCAGGGCACCAAACGCAGACGCAAGGACTCGTCCGAATACGGGTCGCTTTCGCGCGAAAAACAGAAAGTGCGGTATTTTTACGGGATTGACAACAAGGATATCAAGCGGTATACTGAAGCCGCACTCAAGAGACGAGGCGTTTTTTCTTTCCATGTGCTGCAGCTGCTTGAGCAACGGCTTGATAATGTCGTATTCCGCCTTGGGTTTGCCGAATCGCGCAGGCAGGCCCGGCAGATGGTGACGCACGGGCTGGTCATGATTGGAGGTACGCCCGTGCGAACTCCGTCATATCAGGTGGCTAAGGGTGAGGAGATCGCGCTTAAAGAAGGGGCTGCCAAATCGCCGTTGGTTGCGGCGGCGGAACAGCGCATTAAAAAATATGAACCGCCCAAGTGGCTTGAGGTTGACAAGACAAAGCACATCGGATCCGTACTCCGGGTTCCTGAAGAAGGGGATGTTGAGATCATTTTTGACACATCAAAAATTAAAGAATTTTATTCACGATAATATGATATCATTACCTTCCAAGCCAAGAATCATTTCATCAGAGAAGAACCGCGCGGTTTTTGAGATTGACGGATTGTATCCTGGATACGGCCAGACCATCGGCAACAGCATCCGCCGCGCGCTCTTGTCTTCACTGCCGGGTGCGGCCATTACCTCGGTGAAAATTGAGAATGTCGGGCATGAATTTTCCACGATTGAGGGCGTGATGGAAGATGCCGTGTCCCTTATTTTAAACTTAAAACAGCTCCGATTTCGGCTCTATGAGGAAGGACCGTTTACCATTTCGCTGTCTGTAAGGGGCGACGCAAAAGGAGAATATCGGGCAACCGGAAAGGATTTTAACGTACCCTCACAGCTCGAGCTCATCAATACGGATGCGCATGTGGCGATCTTGACTTCAAAAAAATCTTCCCTCAAGATCGAGGCCGTGGTTGAGGCAGGGCTTGGGTATGTGCCGGTTGAGGCGCGCAGCAAGGAAAAGGTGGAAGTGGGAACCATCGCGCTTGATGCGGCTTTTTCTCCGGTTCGGCACGTGAACTACGAGATCGAGAATATGCGCGTGGGCGACCGCACTGACTACAACCGGCTGCGTTTTCATATTGAGACCGACGGATCGCTCACGCCACCCGAGGCGTTTGCGGCTGCGTGCCATATTTTGGTTGATCAGTTTGGAGCGCTTGCTCAAGGATTTACCGACGAGTCCGACCATGCATATGCGGGAGTATGCGCGTCCACGGATGCCGGGGAGGAGGGAAGCCAAGAAAAAGGCGGCGCCCAAGAAGACGACATACCGAAAACAAAACTTGATGAGCTGGAAATTTCAAACCGGACGCTCAATGCGTTGCGAGAAGTCGGCATCAAGACCGTGGGCGGCCTTGCGCGCAAGCGGGAAGCATCGTTGCGCGAGATCGAGGGAATCGGGGACAAAGGAATTCAGGAAATCAAAAAAGCCCTCGGCAATCTCGGAATTATGTTAAAACAATGAGACATCTTAAGACCGGAAGAAAATTCGGGCGGGTACGGAATCAGCGCAAGGCATTGCTCAACGGACTGGCAACTGCTTTTTTTACGCACAAGAAAATAAAAACGACCGAGGCGAAGGCAAAGGAGCTTCGTCCGTTTGTTGAGAAATGCATCACACGCGCCAAACGGCCCACGCTCGCGAACCAACGCGGGCTGCTGCAGCATTTTTCCGAACCCGTAGTGGCACATATTCTTGTGGAGGCGCACAAGCACATCAACCGTGCGGGCGGATATACCCGCATCACCAAGATCGGGCCGCGCGCGAGCGACAACGCGCGCATGGCATATATTGAAATGATACAGGAATAACGCGCACTCTATGGAGTACCGCATTGATGCAACAGATCAGACGCTCGGACGGCTCGCGACTCATATCGCGATTCTTTTGCGCGGTAAAAACAGCCCGCGATTTGATCCTGCAAAATTGAGCGGCAACAAGGTGTATGTATCCAATACCGACAAGTTGCAGGTAACCGGCAAGAAAATAGGACGGAAAATTTATCGCCATCATTCGGGGTATCACGGGGGCTTGAAAGAAGAAAAACTCGGGCATCTCATGGCCCGTGATTCGCGCGTGGCACTACGCCACGCCGTCATGGGTATGCTGCCCAAAAACCGCCTTCGCGCCCGTGTCATCAAAAATATGACCCTTGCCAAGGGAGAGACGTAATAATCTGGGAAATTTTTATGCCAGCCAGCAAAAAAATAACAACTGCAAAAAAGAGGACACCGGCAAAAGTGAAAATCGAGCCGATGCGTGAGCGGAAAGAACCCGTGACCCTCCCACGACGAATCGATACGTTGGCCGAAGCCGATGACTTTGAATTCTCCACAGATTTTATGCCCGTCGAACACGAAGACCAGTCCGATGAAGTGCGTGCGCGCAGACCGGATCGGTACTTCGAAGCGGTAGGCCGGAGAAAGAGCGCCATAGCCCGCGTTCGCGTGTTTACCCGCGCTGGTGACTTTTCCGTGAATGGCAAACCATACGAACAGTATTTCACGACGATTGAACTTCGCAACATTGTTGAGGATTCGCTTAAAAAAATGAAACTGCTGGGCCGTTTCCGAGTATCGGCCAAAATGTCGGGCGGAGGCATGCATGGCCAGGCCGAAGCCCTGCGCCATGGCCTTGCCCGCTGCTTGGTCAAATTCAACCCGGACTTCCGCAAACGCCTCCGCCGCGCCGGTTTCATGACCCGCGACCCCCGCGTCAAAGAACGCAAAAAATTTGGCCTCAAAAAAGCCCGCCGCGCGCCCCAGTGGGCGAAGCGGTAGATGAGCCCCGCAGACACGCTGTCTCGATGAGGAAATACGCCAAAAAAGCGATTTGCATGCTGGATGAGAAAAAAGACGAAAAACGGTAAGTGAGCGCCCCAGACACGCCGTCTGCATAGGAACCCCCTAAAAGCTCCCCATAACGGGGAGTTTTTAGTAGGTACCTGCTCACCGCCCCCAACAACCAAATCTCAACATGAGGCGTTGTAGGGATATATGCGCGGTCAGCTCACCCCAGAAAAACGCCTTGAAATATCAATCACCAAGCTCAAAAAGAGTGTAACGATCCTGCGTGTAATCGTGAAAGAACTGCGTAATGCCCTGAAAGATCGGGACCGGCATATCCAAGAACTTGAATTAAAGCTTGAAGACAAGGAACTCCAGCGCAAACGCCTGCTTGAACGGTTCTACAAACCGAGCAGCGAGGAACCTGACCCGAAACCTTTGGGCAAGAAGCGAGGCTCGCTTGGCTATCACCGCCCCGCACCAAAAGACGAAGACATCACCGAACAGATCACGCTTACTCCCATCTGCTGTCCCTACTGCAAAAGACGAGACGGACTTGGTTCCATAAAGGATACCATCATCAAATATACCGAGGACATCGTCATCACGCCGGAGCAGATTGTGAAAAAGTATATCATCACCACCCATTGGTGCAGCAACTGCAAAGAATATGTGCGATCGGACAAGGTGCCTGCTCCGCTGGAACGCATCGGTACCAATGTGATGGCATACATTCTCTATGCCCGCTATCGTCTCCGGCTTCCGTACAACAAAATCAAACAATCACCGAAAGACCTGCATCATTTTGAGATCTCGGAAGGGGAGATCGCGCTTCAATTGGCGAGAGCAAAGGATCTGTTCAAGAATGATTATGAGGCCGTCATTGAACTCATTAAAATATCAGACACGGTGTACTGCGATGAGACCGGTTGGAGAATCAAGGGCAAAAACTTCTGGATATGGGTGTTTGTCGCCGCGCGAGGTATCCGCTATGTGATTGAGGATACCCGGGGAAAAGGTGTTGCGCGGGATGCGCTGGGAGAGAAGCAAGACCGCGTCCTCATCTCGGACTTCTATGCCGCTTACAAGAATATCCCCGGAGAGAATCAATACTGCTGGGTGCATCTGCTGCGGGATAGCAAGGATACCGAGTCAGTATTCCATGAAGATCTGAAAGGAATCTATCATCAATTGAAACAAGAGCTTGTCAGACCAAGAGAAAAGCGGGCATACGGGCGATTAGATAAACTCCTGCAAAATATTTCGGAAAAACAATATGCCGATGGCGTAATACAAAGAATCAAAGTGTTGCAGAAACGGATCACAAAAACCAGACCCCAGCTTCTTACCTGTCTGAAGTATGAGAGAGTATTACCCGAGAACAACACGGCGGAGCGAGCACTGCGCAATCACGTAGTCATGCGTAAAATCTTTGGCGGATCACGATCATTGGACGGGGCAAAAGCCATGGAGGTCAATACATCCGTGATTGATACCTTCCTTCATCGGCAACCAGACAAGGGATTCTTTGAGGTCATGCTTCCCAAACTGAAAGAATTGCGCGGAGAGGCGTAGTTCGGAGTGGTGAGTAGGTAC
>JACPYI010000029.1 GCA_016196115.1 Candidatus Sungiibacteriota bacterium | reverse complement strand
TCTTTAATCCATTGTGGGTTGAGCTTGGGAGTTTGTGTATGTTGTTTTGATGCCGTGGTATGCTTGTTCATGCATCCATGATACCAGAATCAGCATATTTCCTCACTTTTTGTAGGGAAAACTCCCCGACCCCTCAAGTAAGTAGTTAGCCGATAGCCAATAGCCAATAGTGAGGGAATGAGATTCCCTATTGGCTAAGGACTAATGGCTATTCACTAATTCATGCGACGCAAACATAAATTTATCAGAGAAATCCAGCCGGACCAGAAGTACGGGAGCGTTACGGTTGCCAAATTCATCAACTACGTGATGAAAAAGGGCAAGAAATCAGTCGCGCAAAAAGTGGTGTACCGGACATTCGATGCGCTTGAGCAGCAGTATAAGCAGGAACCGATCGCGCTCTTCGACAAGGTGATAGAAAACGTGGGACCGACCGTGGAGGTGAAGTCGCGGCGCATCGGAGGCGCCACCTACCAGGTGCCGCGCGAGGTGCGGGGCGAGCGGAAATTTGCGCTCGCGTGCCGCTGGCTTTTGGGCGCTACCCGCGCCAAAAAAGGCAAACCCATGCACAAAAAACTTGCCGAAGAAATGATGCTTGCCTCCAAAAACGAAGGCACCGCGATCAAAAAGCGCATGGACACCCACCGCATGGCCGAAGCAAACAAAGCGTTCGCGCATTTTAGTTGGTGATTACTTTTGTTGTTTTGTCATGCCCGACCTGATCGGGCATCCAGTTTTTCTGGATTCCCGCTTTCGCGGGAATGACAATCTTTAGACAATTTTGTATGGCGTATAGCGCAAAGAAAACAGAACATACGGGAGCAAAGCACGGAACAGGCGCTTATTGGGGATTAAAGTGGAAAGCAAAACAGGAAAGCAATAAACTGCGTCGTCGCGTGGGGAAACGAATGGTGAATATAGACACGCACGAGATTTGTAAATAAAATGTTTGTATGGAAAATGGAGAATTGAAAATTGGGACTGTAATAAAGTGGATAGTTTATTCCATATGCGTAGGATTTATTGTCCTGCAAGGTACTCTCTTGCTAAGACAGGTATATAATTGTAAAAATTTTGGTGGGTCACTAGAGTTTATTGCTTGCGAATCAAGCCAGCTATTTACCGGTTCTTTTTTTGGTGCGGTGAATGTAATGTTTTTAGGGGCACCAGTTGTACTTTTTGCCAGTATCGCTCTTCTCTTGGGTTTGACATGGGAGAAGAGAAGAATGAGTCGCACGAAAGAGAATAAAAAAATGTCATGAGTGCTGAATACCCCTTAGAACGCATACGCAATATCGGGATTATCGCGCACATCGACGCGGGAAAAACCACCACGACCGAGCGGGTGCTTTTTTATACGGGCGTGTCGCACAAGATCGGGGAGGTGCATACGGGCGATACGGTCATGGACTGGATGGAGCAGGAACGCGAGCGCGGCATTACGATCACGGCTGCGGCCACGACCGCATTTTGGCGCAAGACCTATCTCTCGGATGAGGAGCGCAATCAAAAGGAAAACGAATATCGGTTTAATATCATCGACACCCCGGGACACATTGACTTTACCGTAGAGGTGCAGCGATCGCTTCGCGTGCTCGACGGCGCGGTGGTCGTATTCGACGGAGTGGCCGGAGTGGAGCCGCAGTCAGAAACCGTATGGCGCCAGGCGGATAAATTCCACGTGCCGCGCATCTGCTTTATCAATAAGCTTGACCGTGTCGGCGCGTCGTTTGACCGGTCGTTGCAATCTATCTATGAACGGCTTACCCCGAACGCGGTACCAGTCACGCTTCCCATCGGACACGAGCAAGAACACGAAGGCGTGATTGATCTCATGCGCATGAAGGCAGTGTCTTTTAACGGAGAACACGGCGAAGAGGTCTCGCTTTCGGACATTCCCGAGGTACTCAAAGAAACGGCGGAGAAATGGCATCACAATATGGTGGAGAAAATCGCGGAAAGCGATGATGCGCTGACCGAGCAATATCTCGAAGGAAAAGAAATTTCAATATTGGAACTTCGCAAAGCGCTTCGCGCCGCTACATTAGGCAATAAACTGGTGCCGGTGTTTGCGGGCTCGGCCTTGAAGAACAAGGGTGTGCAGCTGGTGCTTGACGGCGTGATTGATTATCTGCCTGCGCCTTCGGATCTGCCGCCGGTCAAGGGTAGAAATGAGAAAACCGGAGCGGAAGAGACGCGCGTCGTGTCCGATGACGCGCCGTTTGCGGGATTGGCCTTTAAGCTCCAGTCGGACCCGTATGTGGGACAGCTGACCTTTTTTCGCGTGTATTCCGGAACTTTAAAAGCCGGATCGTATGTGCTCAACGCGACCAAGGATGAGCAGGAGCGCGTGGGACGCATTTTGCGCATGCACGCCAACACACGCGAGGAATTGAAAGAGATCGGCGCGGGAAATATCGGCGCAATCGTGGGGCTTAAAAATACATATACCGGCGATACGATCTGCGACTCGGAGCATCCGATCGTGCTCGAGAAGATCGAGTTTCCGGAACCAGTGGTGTCCTTGAAGATCGAGCCAAAAACCAAAGCTGATCAGGAAAAAATGGGCATGGCCTTGCGCCGATTGAGCCAGGAAGATCCGACGTTTCGGATCAAAGGCGATCTTGAGACCGGTGATACCATTATCTCGGGCATGGGCGAGCTGCATCTGGAAATTTTGGTGGATCGCATGAAGCGCGAATTCAGCGTGGAGGCAAACGTGGGCAGGCCCCAGGTGGCGTATCGGGAGACAATTAAAAAAGAGGCAGAGGCCGAGGGCAAGTATATCAAACAATCGGGCGGACGCGGCCAATATGGGCATGTGCGCCTGCGCGCCGAGCCGCTTGAGGCCGGCAAGGGCTTTGAGTTTGTGAACGCGATCAAGGGAGGCGTGATCCCGCAGGAGTACATTCCGGCGGTTGAGAAAGGCGTGAAAGAGGCGCTTGAGCGGGGTGTGCTCGCGGGCTATCCGGTGGTGGATGTGCAGATCACGCTCTATGACGGATCGTACCACGAGGTTGACTCGTCCGAAGCCGCGTTCAAGATCGCGGGTTCCATGTGTCTGCAGGAGGTGGCAAAGCGCGCCGGGCTGGTGCTGCTCGAGCCCATCATGAATATCGAGGTGGTGGTGCCGGAGCAATTCTTGGGCGAGGTAACCGGCGATCTCAATTCGAAACGCGCGCGTATCGAGGCCATGGATGACCGCGGCATGGGTATCAAGGTCATTTCCGCAAAAGTGCCGTTGTCCGAAATGTTCGGGTACGTCACGACGTTGAGGTCCTTGACTCAAGGGCGAGCGAGTTCTACCATGGAGTTTGACCGATACGAAGAAGTGCCCCATAACGTGGCGCAGCAGATCGTGGAAGGGAAAAAATGAAAAACGGCGTGTGGCCGTTTCGATCGATGAAATTGATGAGGCATTCTTAAGGAAATAATTTACGGTTTTTCAGAGGTCCATAAAGCATTGACAAACCGATTTTTTTCAGGGCTTCTCCGAGCGTAATACTGAAGGATGACTTTTCAGCTGGTGTTAATGATGAAAGGTCTCTCATAAGCAGTATAAGCCCGACAGCTGCCCATAAAAGACATAATAATATAGGCTTAAGGGTTGTGATAGTTTCCATATAGTGGATTCCTTTCTGAACCGTGGCGTGTGAAAGAACCTCTTAATGAATATACCATGGATTTCGCAAAAATCAAAAATTTAATCAAGCAGAACGGGGACAAATTTATTTTTGTCGAGAACGGAGAGCCGGATTTGGTAATGATGTCTTTTGCCGAGTATGAACGGCTGTTGAGCCGCGAGGATGAGGTTGGATACTCAGACCTTTTTCAGGCCGGAGCGCCGGAATTGGAGCCCGATATCCGTCGGGATGTGACTACTCCAATATATGGCGAGGTTCCGGAACTCCGCCGTCCGTCCGCGGAGCCGGTGCCGTACCGGAAATTCGCCGGATTCGGCAGGAGCGAGACCGTGGGATTGCCCGTGCATTTAGAGGACATCCGGCTCGAGGATTTGCCGGTATAGGTGCATTCTGCTATAATAAAAACATGAAAAAGTTTACGTTACCTACTATAGATATCAAAAAATACGGTGGCAAACAGGTTGCTCTTGTGAAGGGAAAAATCGTTGCGTCCGGGTATTCTACGCACGCCTTGCTTGAGAAAGCGAAGAGATCTGTTCCCAAAAAAGATCATAACCAAATCGCCCTGTTTGTCGTTCCCAAGAGTCTTACCGTTGTGTATTTCCTATGAAGATTGTCGTGCCCTACGGAATTCGTTTGAGCGCGGATGGAAAGATTGAAGTCATGCCGGTTGTGGAAGCTCGGATAAAACATAGCGGCAAGAACAAAACAATCTTGGGGATTCTCCTGATAGACTCCGGTGCCACCACAACACTCTTGCCCTCGACAGACGCACAAGCCATCGGACTTATCATTACGTCCGGCGTGAAAGTTGCGGTCGGCGGCGTTACCGGTCATCATCTCATTGGGTATCGCCATGAGATTTCTTTGGAGATACAAGGATTTCTGATTGATCGCGTCCCTGTTGTTTTTGCAAGAAACCGCAATGTGCCCCGCGTGCTTGGCCGTGAGGGCATATTTTCAAAATTCACCGTTATTTTCGACGAAGCCCGCAAACGCACCGCCCTCCTCGACGCGCATAAAGAAGGAAAGCGAATGGAAGCATTTTTTTCGTCATGATAAAAGGCACTGATTTCACCGGAATTTCTGTGGTATTTTTCTGCCATGATGGCAAGGGAAAGTATCTTTGCCAGGAGAGAAGCAAAAATGCCCGAGACGAGCACGGCAGATGGGATGTTGGCGGAGGAGGATTGAAATATTGCCAGTGCATCGCTTGACTATTTTTTGGTTTTCGTATAGAGTGGACACTATCCATAAAAGATACCCCTAATCTCCATTTATGGAGTAGGAAAGACGCGACAAAAGGACATTTTGTCACCCGTTTCTTATTTCATATATTTATATAACAATGGCAGGAAAATACGAACGCACCAAGCCGCACGTCAACGTCGGGACCATTGGACATGTTGACCACGGCAAAACCACCTTGACGGCGGCCATTACCAAAGCATTGCATCTGGCCGGGTTGCCGTCCCGCGTCGAGGATGTCTCGCAAATCGACAATGCGCCGGAGGAGAAAGCGCGCGGGATTACGATTGCGTTGCACCACTCGGAGTATGAGACCGAAAAGCGCCACTATGCGCACATTGACGCTCCCGGACATGCGGATTACATAAAAAACATGATTACCGGGGCGGCCCAGATGGATGGCGCGATTTTGGTCGTGTCCGCAACCGACGGCCCAATGCCCCAGACCCGAGAGCACATTCTTCTGGCGCGCCAGGTGGGCGTACCTGCCGTCGTGGTTTTTCTCAATAAAGTTGATATGGTGGATGATCCTGAACTGATTGATCTGGTCGAGCAAGAGGTGCGCGAGCTTTTGAAAAAATATGAATTTCCGGGAGACGAGACCCCGATCATCCGCGGGTCAGCGTTGAAGGCGCTTGAGGCGACTTCGGTTGATGATCCGTGGGTGAAAAAGATCCGCGAACTTACTGATGCCTTGGACAGCTATGTGCCGGAGCCGGTTCGCGACCTCGACAAACCGTTCCTGATGCCGGTCGAGGACGTGTTCTCGATCGAGGGACGCGGCACCGTGGTGACCGGACGCATCGAGCGCGGCAAAGTGAAGGTCGGGGAGGAGATCGAGATCGTGGGCATGCGTGACACGGCAAAGACGACCGTGACCGGCATTGAGATGTTCAACAAATCGCTGGATGAGGGCATGGCCGGAGACAATGCGGGTATTCTCCTGCGCGGTTTGAAAAAGGAAGACGTGGAGCGCGGCCAGGTGATCGCCAAGATCGGATCCGTCACGCCGCACACCGAATTTGAATCCGAAGTGTACATCCTTACCAAAGAGGAAGGAGGCCGGCACACCCCGTTTTTTGCAGGTTACAAGCCCCAGTTCTATATCCGCACCACGGACGTGACGGGTGAGGTGACCCTGCCGGAGGGGGTTGAGATGGTCATGCCCGGGGACACGATCAAATTTGTGGTGAAATTGATCGTGCCGGTTGCGCTTGAAGAGCGGCAGCGCTTCGCGATCCGCGAAGGGGGTCGCACGGTCGGCGCGGGGGTGGTAACGAAGATAGTGAAATAATCATGTAATGCGAATGATGCGGATTTACATGCAAATGCCGCAAATAATTTGTAGCATTTGCATATATTCGTAGATTCGTATTATGTCAATAGTTCCTTGGCAACGAAAAAACCGGTTGAAGAATTGAAAACGCGAGTACGGATCAAAGTGCGTGCGTACGACTCGAAGATTATTGATAATTCGGTCAAGCAGATCGTGGATACCGCCTTGCGAAACGGCGCCGACGTGGTCGGGCCTATTCCGTTGCCGACCGAGATCCACCGCTACACCGTGAATCGTTCCAGCTTTGTTCACAAGAACGCTCGCGAGCAGTACGAGATGCGCGTGCACAAGCGGCTGATTGACATTTTGAGCCCGACCCCGAGCACGATCAATTCGCTGACCAATCTCAACCTGCCTGCGGGAGTGGATATTGAAGTAAAGATGATGTAATCTTTATGAAAAAAGAGGGTTGGTTGGACGAACTTTTTGCCGAGCAGACCGTCGTATTGTTAGCAGCATTTGATCGTGTGCTTCAGCGTATTTATGAAATGGAGAAACGAAGCGAAGCGCGTAACCTGTTCTATCTTGGTCTTATTGAAAAACATAAAAGAATGAAACAGTAGAAAATTTGGTCTGGTATGAGAGAACCGGGCACCCGGTTTTTTTATTACAACATATGAAATGCCTTTTGGGGGAAAAAGTGAATATGTCGCAGATCTTCGACGCAGCCGGCAATGTGATCCCGGTGACTTTCATTTCCGTTCTTCCCAACACCGTGATCCATGTCCGCACCAAGGAGAAAGACGGCTATAGCGCAGTACAGCTCGGCGCAGGAGAGAAAAATGCCAAGAACATCACGAAACCGCAGATCGGACACTTTAAGGGACTTGGAAACTTTCGCTACGTAAAGGAATTTCGCGTAAAAACGCAGACACGGAAAAAGGGTACTGATGCGCCAGCGGATGTGCTGCCCCAGGACATGAAAGTCGGCACAATCATTGACGCATCGGTATTCCAGGAAGGGGATCGGGTACGCGTAAGCGGCATCTCAAAGGCAAAAGGATTTCAGGGCGTGGTCAAGCGCCATGGCTTTCACGGTGCGCCGGCATCGCACGGCACCAAGCATGCGCATCGCCAGCCCGGATCCATCGGCGCCACCTGGCCCCAGCGCGTCATCAAAGGCATGCGCATGGCCGGCCGCATGGGAGCGGACCGCGTAACGGTACGCAAAGTCAAGGTCGAGCGCGTAGACGCAGAAAATAAAATCCTGGCATTGCGAGGCGCAATACCAGGACGACGGGGAACACTGGTGGAGATCAGGGGGTAATAACATCCCTTTTCTTTCTTATGCAAGTCAAGGTGTACAACCAAACAGGGGAAGAGGCCGGGACGGTGGAATTGCCGGACGGGGTGTTTGGGTTGAAGTGGAACGCGGATCTGGTGCACCAGGTGGTGACGTCGCAGGCGGCAAACCGGCGCTCGGGTACGGCGCATACGAAGAGTAGGGCCGAGGTGCGCGGCGGCGGGAGAAAGCCGTGGCGGCAGAAAGGGACCGGGCGTGCGCGGCACGGGTCAACGCGCTCGCCGATCTGGAAGGGCGGCGGCATCACGCATGGGCCGCGGGTTGAAAAAAATTACGAGAAAAAGATCAACAAGAAGATGGCAAAGAAAGCCCTTAGTGTCGTGCTTTCGGCAAAGGCGCGGGATCGGGAACTGGTGGTGATGGACGATCTCAATTTTCCCGAAGCCAAGACCAAGCATGCGGCCCAGATGTTTCGCAAACTTTCAGGGCAGAATGAACTCGCCGAGCTTGCCAAGAACAAGAGTATTCTCGTGGCGCTGTTCGGCAAAGACGATACGACACGGCGCGCCATGCGAAACATCAGCCGGGTTACCGTGGATGAGGCGCGCAATTTGAATACCTACGAGGTGATGCAGCATAAATTTTTAATGCTTCCCAAAGCCGCGATAGAAATTTTGGCGAAATAATCATGAAAAACGATACATTCGGCATTTTAATACGACCGCATCTGACGGAAAAGACCCTGACCAAAACGGGCCAATACGCATTCGTGGTGGCGGGTACGGCAAACAAGCGCGAAGTGGCGGCTGCGGTGGCGCAGCGCTTCAAGGTAACCGTCGAGAATGTGCGCGTGCTCAACATGCCGGGGAAAGAGCGGCGGCGGGGCCGGCAGATCGGCCGGAAGAGCGGATTTAAAAAAGCAGTGGTGGTGCTGGCGGAAGGACAGAGTATAGAATTACAATGATAAAATTTTCTTCGTCATCCTGAACGAAGTGCCTGCCCGGCCAGGGAAGGATCGCCAAGGCCGACAATGAGATTCTTCTCCGCCAACTGGCGGATCAGAATGACAATAACGTATCCATGATTGCCGCGAAACTGAAAAAATATCCCCCGACATCACCGGCTAGACGCCAGGCTGAATTTGTCAACTGGAGAAAAACCCTGACCAAGACGGATGGTCCGGAAAAAAAGCTGACTTCCGGGCGCAAACGCGATGTGGGACGAAATTCGCAAGGCAGGATTACCACGCGGCACAAAGGCAGCGGCGTGAAGCGGCTGTGGCGCGAGATTGATTTCAAGTACGATAAGATCAGGATGCCGGCACGCGTCATGTCTCTTGAATATGATCCGAATCGCTCGTCGTTTATTGCGCTCATCCAGTATCTGGACGGGGAGCGGCGCTATGTGCTTGCCCCGCAGGGCATTGAGCAAGGAAGCATTGTCATGACCGGACCGGACGCGCCAATTGAGCCGGGCAATCGCATGCCCTTGCATAAAATTCCGGTCGGTACCATGGTATACAATATCGAATTGCAGGCCGGGCACGGCGCGCAAATTGCCCGCTCCGCAGGCGTGGGCGCGCTGGTACTGGCGCAGGAAGGAGGGCATGCGAATATCCAGCTGCCGTCCAAAGAAGTGCGCGTGGTGCATGGACAAAATTTTGCCTCTATCGGCGCCCTGTCAAATCCGATGCACAGGTTTATGACGATCGGCGCTGCCGGGCGCAATCGGCGCAAAGGGGTTCGCCCGAGCGTGCGCGGAACCGCCATGAATCCGGTTGACCATCCGCACGGCGGAGGCGAGGGACGCACGCAGGTGGGACGCAGGCGAGGCCCGGCAACGCCGTGGGGCAAGCTCGCGCGCGGAGTGAAGACGCGCACACGCAAGAAAACGTCGAGCAGGTTTATTTTGTCGAGAAGAAGGAAATAATTTATGCCGCGAGGACTAAAGAAAGGTCCATACGTTCATCCGAGCATCCTCAAGCACATGGGGCGCACTTCGCCCAACTCCAAAGTTGTGATCAAGATCTGGTCGCGCGCATCAGTAATCACGCCGGAGATGATCGGCTATGCGTTTGGCGTGCACAACGGCAAGAATTTCATCGAGATCAAGGTCATGGAGGACATGGTGGGACACCATTTCGGCGAGTTCGCGCCCACCCGGAAGTTTGTGAGGCACGGCGGCAAAATGCAGCGCGACTTGGAACAGAAGACCGCCGCAACTCCGGCTGTGACGGCACCCGCGAAAAAATAATACATGTATGGAAATCAACGCACAACTCAAATATGCCCACATTGCTCCGCGAAAGATGCGGCTTGTGATTGATATGGTCAAAGGACGGGACGTTACCGAGGCCGAGCTTGTATTGGGCAATCTGATCAAACGGGGCGCGGCGCCGGTGCTGAAACTTTTGAAATCCGCAAAGGCGAATGCCTCCAACAATTTTCAGCTTGACGAATCCGGGTTGTATGTTAAGGATATAAGGGTCAATGCGGGGCCGGTTACCAAACGCATGATGCCGCGCGCGTTTGGCAGGGGCGCCACTATCCGGAAGCGGATGAGCCACGTGGCGCTCGTGCTCGAGCAGCGCGATGGCGCGGCTGTTCCCGCAAAGAAACGCAAAGAAAATCAGCCGGTTGTCCGCAACGCGCTGGCCGAAGACTTAAAATCAGATATGACCGATCAGGAAAAAGGAGAAGGGAGAACATTGTCCAAGAAAAAAGTACGGCGTACCGGAAGATTTACCCCTCGGATATTTCAAAGAAAAGCGATATGACCCACCGAGTGCACCCATACGTATTCCGAATCGGAGAGACCGTGACGTGGAAGTCGCGCTGGTTTCAGCATAAGAAATTCAGGAACTATCTGCTCGAAGACACTATGCTCCGTGCATGGCTCGATAAGAAGTTGCGCGCGAGCCATATTGAGACGATCGAGCTTGAACGGTCTCCGAACGTGCTGCAGGTGATTATCCGCACCGCGCGGCCGGGTATCATGATCGGGAGGGGCGGGGAAGGCGCCGAAAAACTGAAAACCGAGATACAGAAGTTTATTGCGAAAACCCAGAAGCAATTTCACATCGAGGCGTCCGCGGTGCGCGAGATCAAACTTACCATCGAGGAGATCAGGAATCCGGAAACGCATGCGGCCATCGCGGGGCAGATGATCGTGGACGACATCGAGAAGCGCATCCCGTTCCGCCGGGTGCTGAAGCAGGCGCTTGAGAAAATTTCGAATTCGCGCGAGGTCAAGGGAGTCCGCATCGCGCTCAAGGGTCGTCTGGACGGCGCCGAGATGGCGCGCTACGAGTGGGGAAGAAAGGGGCGCATCCCTTTGCAGACCATCCGCGCCGCGATTGATTACGCGGAAAAAACGGCGCACACCACGTATGGCACCATCGGAGTGAAGGTCTGGATTTATAAAGGAGACGTATTCACGAAAGAAGAAGTTTCAAAGCTCAAATGACAAATATCAAATCAAATGAACGCTTAACTTTTGATATTTGAAATTTGGATTTTGAAATTTTACCACTATGTTTCAACCCAAGAAAGTAAAACACCGGAAATGGCAGAAAGGCAGGGGCAAGGGCGACGACACCCGCGGAAGCCGCCTGGCGTTCGGCATGTTTGGAATAAAGGCGCTGGAACCAGTGTGGCTGACCGCGCGCCAGATCGAGGCCGCGCGGCGGGCCATGACGCGTTCGATCCGTCGCGGCGGCAAGGTGTGGATCAGGGTGTTTCCTGACAAGCCAATCACGAAAAAGCCTCCCGAAGTGACCTTGGGAGGAGGCAAAGGCGCGGTAGACCACTACGTGGTTCCCGTCAGGCCCGGGCGCGTTTTGTTTGAAATGGACGGTGTGACCCTGGAACAGGCAAGCGAGGCCATGCGCCTTGCGGCGCACAAGTTGCCGGTCAAGACGAAATTCATGGTGAAAGAATAATATGAAAATCACGGAGTTGCGACAAAAATCAGCGGCGGAACTGGCAGAACTCTTGACTGCGCGCCAGACCCGCATTGACGAGCTGCTTTTTTTGTACCGGCAAAAAAGGGTCAAGAACGTGAAGGAGCAGGCGTGGCTGAAAAAAGACGTCGCGCGCATTTTGACGCTTCAAAGATCACCACTATGAGAAAACTACAGGGAGTCATAACTGCAAACCGAATGAAGAAAACCGTGGTGGTGCGGGTGGATCGTTTGCGCAAGCACGCGAAGTACTTGAAATATTACCGCGTCTCAAAAAAGTTCAAAGCGCACGACGAGAACAACGAGTACCAGATCGGGGATGTCGTGATTATTCAGGAAACCAGGCCGCTGTCCAAAGAAAAACGGTGGAAGGTCTTCTCGCTGGTGAAGCGGCTGTCTGCGGTTGCCGAAGACGAAAACGAATTATGATCCAGACGCGGTCCATGGTAAAAGTCGCCGACAACTCCGGAGCGAAACTGCTCCAGGTGATTAAGGTGTTGGGCGGCACGCGCGCTAGATATGCGCGTCTGGGCGACGTGGTGGTCGCGTCGGTCAAGATCGCGGAGCCGCGCAAAGCCGTGAAGAAAAAAGACGTGGTGCGCGCGGTGGTGGTGCGTTCCCGTGCGCCGTTCCGGAGAGCTGACGGCTCGTACGTCAGATTTGACGACAACGCCGTGGTGATCGTGGACGGGGTAAACCCGAAAGGAGGCCGCATTTTCGGACCCGTAGCGCGCGAGTTGCGCGACCGCGGCTATGCGAAAATAATTTCATTGGCGCAGGAAGTCGTATGAAGATTCATAAGGGCGACAACGTAAAAATCATTTCGGGCAATGACAAAGGAAAGAGCGGAAAAGTGCTTGCGGTTTTTCCGTTGCGGGAAAGTGTTAGGATCGAGGGTCTGAACATGAAAAAAAAGCATGTGCGGCCGCGCACCCAGGGACAGAAAGGGGAACTGGTGCGGGTGCCTGCGGCGCTTCGCGTGAGCCGTGTCATGCTGGTGTGCGGAAAGTGTTCCACGCCGACGCGCATAGGATATACGGTGGACGGATCGGGCAATAAACAGCGCGTCTGCAAGAAGTGCGGAGCGGGAATTTAATTTTTTACCATGTCACGCCTCCAGGAAAAATATAAAAAGGAAGTGATGCCGGGGCTGCAGAAGCGTTTCGGTATTGCCAATGTCATGGCGATTCCCAAGATCGACAAGGTGGTGGTGCATGTAGGCACGGGCCGTATGCGCGATGACAAGCAGCAGGAAGAAGTACAGAAATATCTCATGCTCATTACGGGACAGAAGTCGGCTCCCCGAGCCGCGAAAAAAGCAATCGCTTCGTTCAAGACCCGCAAAGGCCTGATCATCGGGCACCAGGTTACGCTGCGGGGGGCGCGCATGTATGATTTTCTCTCGCGCCTGATCGACGTGGGTTTGCCGCGTACGCGCGATTTCAGGGGGCTTGATGAGAAATCATTCGATGAAAAAGGAAATTTGACTATCGGCGTCAAGGAGCATATCATATTCCCTGAAATGATGGGCGAGGACTACCATCTGCTTTTTGGGCTTGAGGCGACCGTGGTGACCACGGGCCGCACGCGCGAAGAGGGCGTCGAGCTCCTGCGCCTGCTGGGATTTCCGCTCCAGAGTCCAGAGTCCAGAAGCTAGAATCCAGAGTTATGGCAAAAAAATCAGTTATCGCGCGAGCTTTAAAAAAGCCGAAATTCAAATCACGCGTGGTCCGCAGGTGTTTTCGGTGCGGTCGCAAGCGCGGCTACCTCGGGGACTTTGGCTTGTGCCGGATTTGTTTTCGCGAGCTTGCCAACCGCGGGGAAATTCCCGGAATCAAAAAGGCCTCGTGGTAGGCAAAAACATAAAACGTAGAACGTAAAACGATACAACGTCATGAACGACCCGATATCAGACATGCTTATACGCATCAAGAATGCGCAGCACGCCAAACAAGACATGGTGCGTATTCCGTATTCGCAGATGAAGCACGCGATCGCGCAGACGCTTGAGCGCTCCGGCATGGTCGGAGCAAGCGAACGCAAAGGCAAACGCATACGAAAGGTTCTTGATCTGCAGCTTCTGTATCCGGGAGGCAAACCTGCGGTCACCGAAGTAAGAATGATCTCAAAGCCGAGCAGACGCCTGTATGCCTCATACAAAAACCTGCATCGCGCGCCGCGGGGAGGCATTATCCTGCTCACGACGCCCAAGGGCATACGGTCAAGTATCGAAGCGCGCAAAGAGAAAGTCGGCGGCCAGCTTATCGCAGAGGTATGGTAGAAAAAATATATGTCACGAATCGGCAAAAAACCCATTCCCGTTCCCGCAAACGCGACCATGACCATCGCGGATCGTTCGATTACGGTCAAAGGCCCCAAAGGAGAGCTATCGCTGCTGCTGCATCCTGATATGAGCATCACGTTTGAAAACAACGAGGCGCAGATATCGCCCCGCGCCGAAAATAAAAAGTCAGCCGCGCTATGGGGATTGTACCGCTCGCTTGTCGCCAATATGGTGGAGGGCTCAACCAACGGGTTTGAAAAAAAGCTCGAGCTTGATGGCATCGGATATCGCGTGGCAATGGAAGGCGCGGGACTGGTCATGCAGCTGGGGTTCTCTCACCCGGTGCGCGTTGCCGCGCCCGAGGGAATTCAGTTTCAGGTGGAGCGCAATGTTATTACCGTATCGGGCGTGGACAAGGCCAAGGTGGGTGAGGTTGCGGCGCGGATCCGGAGCTTAAAAAAACCGGAGCCGTACAAAGGCAAGGGCATCCACTATCGCGGCGAGGTGATCCGGCGCAAGCAGGGCAAGAAATCAGGCACGTAATTTCTGTTTATGAGAACGAGTTCAAACAAAGAAAAAAGAATACGCCGGCATCGGCGCGTCCGAAGCCGGGTCAAGGGAACGGCCCTTCGCCCGCGCCTCTCGGTGTTCCGTTCAAACCGGTACGTATGGGCGCAGCTGATTGACGACGAAACCGGACGCACACTCGCCGCAGTGGGCCCGCGCGATCTTGGCGCAGGCGGGAAATCGAAAAGCAAATCGATGCAAAAAACCGCAGCCGCAGCCGCAGTAGGCGAAAAAATCGCAGGCATGGCCGTTGAAAAAAAAATCAGCGTGGCGGTGTTTGACCGCGGAGGATACCGGTATCACGGCCTTATCAAAGCGATCGCGGAAGGAGCGCGCAAGGGCGGATTAACATTTTAGCATTTATGATGCGTCAACCAGGCGAGCGAAGACAAGGAAACGGGCCCCGAAGGGAAAAACCTGAATACGATCAGAAAGTTTTGGATATTCGCAGGACCGCGCGCGTGGTGGCGGGCGGGCGCAGATTCAGTTTTCGCGCGTCCGTAGTCATAGGCAACCGCAATGGAAAAGTGGCACTGGGCATGGGCAAGGGCGCCGATGTGTCAAGCGCGGTGGAAAAAGCCGTATCAAAAGCAAAAAAGGATATGTTTGTGGTCTCCGTTACCAAAACCAAAACGATACCCCACGAAGTTGAGGGCAAATCCTCTGCCGCGCATGTGCTCCTCAAGCCCGCGCAGGAAGGGCGCGGGCTTGTAGCGGGCGGACCCATTCGCATCATCGCTGATCTTGCCGGTATCCGGCACATCACCGCAAAAATTTTGAGCCGCACTCCCAACAAACTCAACAATGCTCGTGCGACTATGGAGGCGCTGAAGAAACTCAAGCCCATGAGCGCGCCCAAAGCGCCGGCTCCCGCGACGGTTCCGGTCGCAGCAGTAAACGAGTGATTATGCAAATCAACACGCTTCAACCGAAAACGAAATCGCGCTCGAAAAAGCGCATCGGCCGCGGCGGAAAGCGCGGAACGTTTTCCGGTCGCGGCACCAAGGGGTTGCTCGCGCGCGCCGGAGGCAAACGCCGTCCGGAAGAACGCGATACGCTCAAGCGCATTCCCAAGCTGCGCGGGTATCGTTTCAAATCATTTCAGGAGCGCCCGGTCGTGATCAATTTCGACATGCTTGAGCAAAAAATGAAAGCGGGCGATCTTGTGTCTCCCGAAACGCTGCTCAAAGCCGGCGTGATCCACAAGAAAAAAGGCAGAATGCCCAAAGTGAAAATTCTGGGCAGAGGAGAGATTACCCGCAAATTCACGTTTAAAAATGTGTTGTTTTCTAAAAGTGCGTCGGCAAAACTAAATATCAAAGCTCAAATGTCAAATCAATGATTCAAATCCAAATGTCCAAAAAACTTAGTTTGAGGCTTTGGATTTGATTTGTCATTTGGATTTTGGCATTTGAACTTTCCACCTATGTTCGATAAACTCACCATGTTGTTCCGGGCTCCGGATCTTCGCAAGAAGGTGCTCTTTATATTGGCCATGCTGGTATTGTTCCGTATCGCGGCCGCGATTCCGGTTCCGGGAGTGGATATCTCACGGCTCAAGGACTTTATCGCCGGCAACCAATTTTTCGGGCTTTTCAACATTTTCTCCGGTGGCGCGCTCGACAACCTCTCGATCGTGATGCTTGGCGTGGGGCCGTTTATCACGGCATCCATCATCATGCAGCTGCTGACCATGGTGGTGCCGCGCTTCAAGGAAATGTATCAGGAAGAGGGCGAGGCCGGCCGGGCGCGCTTCAACCAGTACTCGCGGCTGCTTGCCGTTCCTCTGGCCCTGCTCCAGTCCTACGGCCTGCTCGTGCTGCTCTCGCGCCAGCATGTGATCGGCAATATCGGTGTCTTCGGGTATCTTACCAATATGATCGTTGCGGCTGCGGGCAGCGTGCTGCTCATGTGGCTCGGCGAACTGATCACGGAAAAAGGGATCGGCAACGGCGTCTCGCTCATCATCTTCGCCGGCATTATCTCGCGCATCCCGCGCGACCTGCAGCAGGAACTGTTCAGTTTCAGCGCCGACAAATTGCCCGCCTACCTCGCGTTTCTGGTCGCAAGCTTGGTCGTGATTGCCGGCGTGGTGATCATCTCCGAAGGCACGCGCAACATTCCGGTCTCCTACGCCAAGCGGATCCGGGGCATGCGCATGTACGGAGGCGTGTCCACCCATCTGCCGCTTCGCGTGAACCAGGCCGGCGTCATCCCCATCATCTTCGCGATCTCGTTGCTGCTCTTCCCCGGATTGATCGGCAGCTTTCTTGCAGGCGCGGCAAACCCAATCCTGCAAAAGATTTCGGGCATACTGCTCGGCATCCTGAACAACCAGCTGCTCTACGGGCTAATCTACTTCCTGCTCGTATTCGCCTTCACCTATTTCTACACCGCCGTTACCTTTGATCCGGCATCAATTGCCGAAAACATCCAAAAGCAGGGCGGCTTTATTCTGGGCGTGCGCCCGGGCAGACCCACCGCGGAAATGCTCTCCTATATTCTCAACCGCATCACGCTTGCCGGTGGCCTGTTCCTCGGCATCGTAGCCGTGCTGCCCTTGGTGGTCCGCGGGGTCTTCCAGATCCAGTCCCTCACGCTCGGCGGCACCGCCCTCCTCATCGTGGTCTCGGTCGTGCTCGAAACCGTAAACCAGATCGACGCACAACTGGTCACGCGCGAGTACGAGCGGATTTGATATGCAGAAGAGTTGTGGTTGACACGCTTTGGCGCCGCCGGTAAAATAGGAAATATGAGAGATGGACGCACGCGATTCAATAGAGAACAAGTTGCGTTGATCGCAAAAACACTTGCGGATGTGGCAAAGTTATTGTTCGCTTCATCGGTAATCTGGTTTTTCATCCCCGGAGCATCCGGGGCAGTAACCTTGGGGATTTTTTTGACGGGCACCGTGTTCGCCGCGCTGTTCTTTTGGGGCGGCATTGCAATATTAAAATCATAATCAACAGATAATGGAAAATCTTATTATTGTATATATTGTGATGGGGATATTTGGCACCCTATTCTTCATATATGTCATGAAGCATCGGTGAGCGATACCTTCTCAAGTATTGATGAACCAATTCTACTTTATATTATTGCAGCAGTGGTGGCGGCGATTTTTCTCGGTGTAGTGGCGTTTTACCGCCCAAAAAGTAAATCTCTCCAATAATAGGTCACCCGCGAAAGAAGAAATAGGGGTAATCATTGATCCGAAAGACGCGAAATTGGTGCATACTATGTATCGCGCAAAACATGATGAAACGGACCAGCGAGTAGATTTCTTCTTTGTGGTTGAGAAATGGTCAGGAGAGGTGGAAAATACCGAACCGCATAAGTGTGATGATTTGAGGTGGTTCTCTATCAATAAACTTCCGGAAAACATGATGCATCATGTCAGGTATGCCCTTGAGTGCTATCAAAAAGGAATAGATTATTCCGAGTTGCCGTTCAATGAATTGTTCTTAAACCCCAACACTAAAAAATAGTTGTTGGGGGTATTTTATAGAGTTTTTAAAGAAATATCGTTTTTCTTTTTCTGTGGTACAGTAAAAATATGGATAGCGATTCTTTATCCGACAAATTTACGTTTTGTTTTGTGGGCCGGTCCGGGTGCGGCAAGGGCACGCAGGCCAAATTTATGCTGGAGCGGCTTGAGTCGCAGAGGGTTTTTCATATGGAGACCGGGCGGTTTTTGCGTGAGCTTTTGGTTGTGGAGAATCCGACCACGGAACGCGCGCAACGCGTGATCATGGGAAAGGGAGGATTGTTTCCCTGGTGGTTTCCGATGTTTCTCTGGCTGCGGGAACTGATCGAGCGTGGCCATGCGGACAAGCATATTGTGGGAGACGGTACGCCGAGGCGCCTGCCAGAGGCGAAATTTCTAGACGATGTGATGTCGTGGCACGAGCGGCCGCTGCCGGTCTGCATCTACCTTGACGTGGCCGAGGATGAGGCCGTGCGTCGGCTGCTCGCGCGCGGCAGGGCCGATGACAAAGAAGAGGCGATCCGCAACCGCATGCAATATTTCGGGGAAGACGTCATGCCCATGCTTGATTACTATGAGGAACATGAGCGGCTCATCCAGATAGATGGCAATGTACCGCCCGAAGTGGTCTGGGAGCAGGTTGACCGCATGCTCAAGGAGCGATATGGAGACAAATGGCCATCACCATAAAGACAAAAGAAGAAATCGATACCTTGGCTGAGGGCGGACGACGCCTCGCGCTTGTTTTAAAACGGGTCGCAGCCGCAGCCGCACCCGGCGTATCTGCGTTTGAACTTGACACGCTTGCCGAACGCCTGATCATTGGGTCCGGCGGCGTTCCTTCGTTCAAAGGATACCGGGTCGCGGGCATACGTACGCCGTACCCGGCGACCATATGCGTCTCGGTGAACGACGAGGTGGTGCACGCGATCCCAACCAAAAACAAAATTTTGCGCGAGGGAGACATAGTAGGTCTGGATATTGGGATGTGGTATAAAAAACTATGCACTGATATGGCGATCACGATCGGAGTAGGAAAAGTATCGCCGGAGATCGAGCGCATGATGGCCGTCACCAAAGAATCACTTGATCTTGGCATTGCGGTCGTCCGTGCCGGCGCCCACGTCGGCGACATCGGCCACGCCGTGGAACAGCGCCTTAAAAAAGACATGCTTGGCATTATCCGCGACCTGGCCGGCCACGGAGTCGGCTACGAACTGCACGAGGATCCCTTCATCCCCAACTTCGGCTCCCCCCACACCGGTCCGGAACTCAAAGAGGGCATGGTCATCGCCATCGAACCCATGTCCACGCTTGGTACTTGGCGGGTAGTGCTGCAAGATGACGGCTGGACCTATAAAACCGCCGACGGCTCATTGGCCGCGCACTTCGAACACACGCTTGCGGTGACCAAGGACGGAGCAGAAGTTTTGACACAGAGTGTATAGCTGATAGAATAGTCATATGAGGTATCTTGGGATTGATTATGGGAGGAGGCGGATCGGGGTGGCGGTTTCGGATGTAGGGGGGAAGATTGCGTTTCCGCATAGTACTTTGCATTATGGGGGGAACGTGTTCGTGTTTGACCAGATTTTGGCAGTGGTCAGGCGGGAAAGGGTTGACGGGATCGTAGTCGGGTTGCCGCTGGATATGGACGGGCAGGAGACCGAGGAGTCGGGGCGCGTGCGGGAGTTCGCGCAGGAGTTGGGCAAGAAGACCAGCATTCCGGTTGAATTTCAAAACGAGATGTTTTCGAGCAGGATAGCCGAGGATGCGGGGGTCGCCAAAGAGCACGTTGATCAGGCGTCCGCGGCGCTGGTGCTGCAATCGCATTTAGATAAAATTGAAAGGTCAAAATCCAAATGACAAATCAAATCCAAAATCGAAAGCTCAAAATATCTTTTGAAATTTGATATTTGGATTTTGAACGTTCTCTCGTGTATCTTTCCTGGATCATACCGATGCACAATGAGGAGCGCCGCATCGAGAAAACGCTTCGCGAAGTGGATGCGTATTTGCGCGCGAAAAACATAACCGGCGGGTACGAGATCCTTGCCGTGGATTCGGCATCCACCGACGGTACGCGGGAGGCGGTGGAGCGGATGAAGCCGAAGATAGCCAATCTGCGGCTCATCGGAGAAGCCAACAAAGGAAAGGGGTGGACGGTGCGGTTCGGCATGCTTGACGCGAAGGGCGACATCCGCATTTTTTCCGACGCGGACAACTCGACCGCGCCGCGCTATTTCGACGACATGGAGCCGTTGTTTCGCGATGGGTGCGATGTGGTGATCTCCTCGCGCAATCCGAAAGACGCGCCTGGCGCCTCCCGCGACGTGAAGGAGCCCTGGTACCGCGAACTACTGGGCAATGTCGGCAATCTGATTATTCAGATTTTTGGTGTATGGGGCATCTGGGACACGCAAAACGGATTCAAGGCGTTTACGGCAAGGGCGGCGCAGGATATTTTTTCCCGCGAGCGCATGCAGGGTTTTTCGTTCGACATCGAGGTGCTCGCGCTCGCGCGCACGCTGCATTACCGCCTCAGCGTCATACCAATCAAATGGAAGTTCGATCCGGACAGCAAGGTCACGCTCAAAGCATATCTGCAGGTTTTTCTCGACGTGTTCCGCATCCGGTGGAATCTGATTACTCGTACATACGACTCATGAAAAACATCTCCGAACTCCGTCAGGATCTCGTATCCGGCGACTGGGTGGTGATCGCGACCGGACGCTCAAAACGGCCAAACGACTTTATCTCACCAAAACGGGCGCGTTTCGTGCAGCTCAAGAAAACCTGTCCGTTTGAAAAACGTTTTTCCAACGCCCGCGTCATATACGTAAAGGACGGCAAGGCCGAAGGGTCTGACTGGTGGGTGCAGACGGTTCCCAATAGATATCCGGCCCTTGATACGGGCGTGTGTGCGGTATTCGGTAAAAAGGGCCCATACACCGTGACCAACGGAGCCGGAGCGCATGAAGTGGTGATCACGGCAGATCATACGCGCTCGTTCGCATCCATGACCGATCAGGAAGCGGAACTTGTCGTACAGATGTACCAGGACCGGTTTCGCATGCTCCAAGACGACAGTTGCGCAAAATACATTTCGCTTTTTCATAACCACGGAAAACTCGCCGGAGCATCCATCAGCCATCCGCATTCCCAGATCATCGCCATTCCGGTGATTCCGCCCGATGTTGCGTCCAGCATCGAGGGGTCGGAGCGCTACTTTGCCAAGGAGAAAAAATGCGTGCATTGCGTCATGCTCCAGTATGACGTGAAAAGCAGGGAGCGCCTGATTTGCGAGAGCACGTATTTTATAACCGTTGCGCCCTTTGCTTCGCGTACGGCATTTGAGCTCCGTATTTTTCCCAAAAGCCACCACGCGCGCTTTGAGGACATTGCGCCGGATGAGCGGGCCGATTTTGCCCGCGTGCTTCGGATATCGCTTGCCAAACTATACCACGGATTGAAAAACCCGGACTATAATTTTTTCCTGCATACGGCTCCGGTCAAAAACGGCCGCTCGTTTGAACACTATCACTGGCATTTCGAGATTCTGCCCAAAACCGCCATTTGGGCCGGATTTGAGATCGGCACTGGCATCGAAATCTCAACGATCAGGCCGGAAAGCGCGGCCGCGTTTTTAAGGAAGATAAAAATAGCGTAAAAACCAAAATTGTGTCCAAAAAGCTTATCATCGCCAACTGGAAAGCAAACCCTCCCACACTGCACGATGCCCTTGAGCTTGCGCGCAACATCGAACGTGCCGCATCCGCGCATCGGCGCGTTGAAGTTATTGTCGCACCTCCGTTTCCCTTTCTCGCAGAGGTTGCCTCGGTGCTCAAACGCGCGAAACGTGCCAGTCAAAATACATTTTGGGGAGACGTTGGCCCCTACACCGGCGAGGTTTCGTGGCGGCAGTTAAAAAGTTTGAACGTGACGCATGTGATCGTGGGACATTCGGAACGACGTATGCTCCTGGGTGAGACCGATGAGATGGTCAATAAAAAAGTTCAGGCATTGCTTGAGCATGGTCTGATACCCATCCTCTGCGTGGGGGAGCGAGAGCGATCCGGCGGCGAGATGCCGGAGGATGCGGCCCAACAACTGAAAAGCGCGCTCGCGGGCGTAAAAAAAGTTCTGGTGAAGAATCTTATCATCGCCTACGAACCGGTCTGGGCCATCAGCACCGCACCAGGAAGTAGTCCGGACACGCCGGAAAGTGTTTTTCGCGCACACGTCTATATCAAAAAAGTCATAGCCGGTCTTTTCGGGCGGCCCGTGGCAGAGCGTGTGAAAATCATCTATGGCGGATCCGTCAACGCCCACAATATTCTTTCGTTCCTCATTGACGGCCACATGCATGGCGCGCTTGTGGGAGGTGCGAGCTTGAACGCGGAAGAATTTGCCGGTATGATCAAAATCGCTTCGAGCCAATCCCTTCCATTGATTAATCGTTCGAGGTATAGACACGGATGCCCTTGAGCCAGATGCGGATCGCCCTGGGAAATGGGAGGATAAAAAGCAGGTAGCGCAGTTCAACAAGCAATTTTGCGCACCAGCCCGCAAAACCCCAGAAGCGGATAAAAACGAGATCGGCAATGGCGTATTTCCTGCCGACGGCGAGCACGTACGGATATCTTGATGAAGGACAAAAGGGCGATTTTGGCTTTCCGCTGATCTCGCGCAGTATGTTTCGCGCAACCATGCGGGCTTCGCTTTCGGCAATGGGCACATTCCAGGGAAGCGGTTTATTGCTTCGCGCATCAACAAATCCGGCAGCGTCGCCGATCGCAAGGATGCGATCGTCAACCTGCAAAAATTCATTAACCGTGCAGCTCTTTTTATCTGTGAGCGGCAGGCCGAGATTTTCATAGAGCGGATTGCCCACCACGCCCCCGGTCCAGATCAGCATATCGTAGCGAATAGGCGGGGCATCTTTGAGCATAATTTCTGTTTTACTCACCGATGTGATGCAGTTTTTTGCGCGTATCTCAATGCCGATTCTCTCAAGCCGGGCGCGTGCGCGCCTCACGAGCCAGGGCTCAAACCCGGGCAATATGTGATCGGACATCTCTATGAGCACCAGCCGGACAGGACAGGTTGTCTCAGATACGGTTTTGCCCGTAACATGGCAGATAAAATTTGCAAGTTCGGCAACGAGCTCAACGCCCGATGCTCCCGCTCCCCCAGCAACAACGGTGCACAAACGGTGTCCGGCAAGCATTCGCTCAATGCCGTTTCGTACCCTCACCGCATCCTCGAATCGTTTCAGCGGCAGCGCATGTTCGCGCAATCCGGGAATGTCAAAATAGTTGGTTTCGGAACCGAGCGCCAGAATCAGAAATGCGTACGCAAGCTCATGCGCGCCTATGTGCACACACTGGTGCAGCCGGTCAATGTTGGTCAGCACTCCCTGGATAAAGGTAATTTTTTTGCCTTTGAGAATTTCGGCGATCGGTATCGCGACAATCGATCGCAGTCGTGATTGGCGCGCATCTTCGTTAGGGATTGCCGCGATCTCGTAGAGCGCCGGAGTATAGAGCTGATAGGGGTTTTTGTCAATCAGCACAATACGCCATGCCGGATTGTTGCGAAGCCGACGCTCCAATTTGAGCGCGGCGGTCATGCCCCCGAAACCCGCGCCCGCGATGAGAATTGTCTTTTTTATTTCTCGCATAACAGGTGACAGTATATCATTACTGCGCTAGGATAGACAGTATGGGCAGCCAAAAGAAATCTCAAAAAAAACTGCATGCGCTTCCTGTCTCGTGCAAGGGAAAACGGGTTTTGATTCGTGCAGATTTTGATGTGGCGATGAAGAATGGGAGGATCGTGGATGATTTTCGGATTCGTAAGGTTGTGCCGACCATACGGCAATGCTTGAAGCGGGGCGCTCGGGTGAGGATCATCGCGCATCTGGGGCGTCCCAATGGAAAACGCGATCCGTCTCTTACTCTGAAGCCCGTTGCGCGGCATTTGGAACGCGTGCTTAAGAAAAAAGTTTTTTTTGTTTCTGATCCGTTTCGGAAATCTCTCCGTGAGCGCATTGATAGCTCGGAACGTCTCATACTTTTTGAAAATATTCGTTATTGGGCGGAGGAAGAGCATAATGATCGTCATTTTGCGGCATTGCTTGCCCAGTGGGGCGACCTCTATGTCAATGAGGCATTTGCCGCGCACCGTGCCCACGCATCAGTGGTAGCCCTTGCCCGCCAACTTCCGGCCTATATGGGGCCCTCATTCCATGATGAGATAACGTATCTCGGCATTGTGCGCGATCATCCAAAGCATCCTTTTGTGGTCATTCTTGGCGGAGCCAAGCTTGAGATTAAGTTACCGCTTCTGCGCCGCTTCCTTACAACCGCAGATAGTGTCTTGATTGGCGGGTTACTTGCCAACACTATCTTTGTCGCGCGTGGTGTCCAAATCGGAAAATCAAAATCGGATAGGGATTCTGGGGTTGCTTCATTAGAGTTTCTCCGAAACAAAAAATTACACGTGCCAGATGATGTTGTCGTCGTAAAAATGCTCCAGGGCTCTGCGCGGCGCACGAGTAAAACTCTTGGTGAGGTGGATCATGATGATTACATTGTGGATATCGGCTATCAGAGTATTGGCGCATTTTCCTCTCTTTTGAAACACGCGGCGACGATCGTGTGGAATGGCCCTTTGGGATATACCGAGGTTCCCGAATTTACCAAAGGGACAAAGATGCTTGCCCAGGCAATCGCCCGTACCAAAGCGCTCTCGGTGGTAGGCGGCGGAGACACGATTGCGGCTGTTGGGGCAGATACCCTCGGGCGTGCCTTTACCCATGTGTCGGCGGGTGGGGGAGCGATGCTCGAATTTCTCTCAGGGAAAAAACTCCCAGCGCTGGAAGCGCTGAAATGGTAACTATTCCTATGTGGTACAAGGACGAAACCGAATTTAAATCTCTCAATGGGTATGACGTAGACGGGACATGGTATCCACGGGTGACGAAAATCCTTGAGATTAAATCCAAGCCGGCGCTTGAGCGCTTCTTCAAGGAAATGGAGAGTTATGCGGCTGCCGATGAAGTGAAAAACAAATCAGCCGCAGAGGGGTCGCTCATGCACGAAACCATTCAAAGTATGCTCACGGGCGAATCCAAGCCCATCCCTGCCCAAGTGGAGCCGGGCGTGATCGCGTTTCAAAAGTTCAATGAGCAAAAAAAGATTGAATTCCATCCCGAATTTGTCGAGCGGCGTATTTGGTCGCCTCGCCATCGGTATGCGGGAACACTCGATGCGCTCGCATGGGTGGACGGAAAATTCGGGGTGCTTGATATCAAGACATCCACCGGATTTTATCCCGAATACAATCTTCAAACCGCGGCGTACGTCACGGCTCTGCAGGAGTTCGAGGTGAAGCGCGCGCTGTCTTTGCCGCGGGACATTGAGACGCGCTGGATTCTTCGGATTGATCAGCACCGGGTCTGCGCCCGGTGCAACGCAACGCTGCGGGAAAAAGGCGGACGCGCAAAAATCAGATCCGCAAACGGTCGGGCCGCCGCGCCAAATATGTGTCCGGATGAACGGCACGAGTGGGGACAACAGGAAGGGGACGTAGAACTCAAAGAATTTCCCCTTGTCTATAAAGACATGAAGGCATTTGTCGCGGCAAAAATCCTCTGGGAATGGGAGTATGATTATTGGTTGAGAAAAATAGGGTATACGAAATAATATGGCAAAGCCCAAAGAAAAAATCATCATCTACACCGACGGCGGATCCCGTGGTAATCCCGGACCGGCTGCCATCGGTGTTGCGATCTATGACAAAGCCGGGCATATGCTCAAGAGTTACGGAAAAGCCGTTGGGATCGCCACCAATAACGAGGCCGAGTATGGCGCGGTTATTTTCGCGCTTGAAAAAGTCAGGGCGTTGTTCGGCAAGGAGAAGATCAAAGAAATGCAATGCGAGGTGCGTATGGATAGTGAGTTGGTTATGCGCCAGCTCAACGGTAAATATAAGATTGAGCAAGAGCATCTTTTCCCCCTCTTCATCAAAGTATGGAATCTGCGTGTTGATTTCGGGCGCCTCGCCTTCGCGCATGTGCCGCGCGAGCAAAACAGAGAAGCAGACCGACTCGTAAATCAGGCGTTGGATAGCGAACAGCACGCATTGTTTTTTACCCGTTGATATATTATGATGTGTACAGTTCTCTTTATCAGGTGATCGCTCCTCCGACTCGAGTCGGAGGGGAGGAAAGTCCGAGCACCATTCTCCGACTTCGTGTTGGGGGATAGAGATAGCGGCTAACGGCCGCCATAATTCCGACTTTGTCGGGATGAACGGGAAAGTGTCACAGAGACCATACCGCCAATCGTCATCGCAGAAACTCTAAAGGTGTCTGCATTGAAGGAGGCAAGGGTGAAAAGAGGTGGGGTAAGAGCCCACAGTGCGCATTGGCAACAGTGCGCAGTCAAGACGCGAGAGCTTCCGTGCAAGCGGAGCTCCCGTCTCAGAAAAACTCCTATCCGGTGCAAGGGACTCCGATTCAAATCGGAGATACCGCTAGATCTCATATGGCAACATTGGGACCAGAGAGATGATCATCCCCCCGACTTCAATCGGGGGACAGAACTCGGCTTATCGATAAAGAGAACAAACTACCCCGACTTGAGTCGGGGTAGTTTACGTTATCGTTGATCTTCTGTAAATAAAAGAGAAAAACGATCGGATAGTATGCCTATATCATTGAGATATCGATCTTCTTCCCGTTGCGGCGATTCTTTGAGTTCTCGATTCTGCGAAGAAAGAGTTCGAGCTGGTCTGCCCGGTAGACCCGATAGTTGTTGAAAGGGTTTCGATAGGCGACAAGGGTCCCTTTCTTATCCCAATTGCGAAGGGTGAGGGGGCTTACTCCAATCATCTTAGCTGCTTTTTGTATTGAGACGTATTTACTCTCCATGCATCTTTTTGATCTTTGTAAAAAGTTGTCAAGAGCAAAATCGCTTTATTTTTCAACTTTTTCAGTAAAGTTTTGTGTCGTGTTCCTTCACAATGTTAGAAGAGATGACTCAGATAAACCCTTATAGCATAAATGAAAACTTTAATAAGGTTTATATATGATTATGTTGATGTATCGTGATACAAGAATCTTATCCTCTTATTATCTATGTTCCAATGGATAAGGTCAATGCCAAGTTATGCACAGGAACGAAAACGAATTTTTGAGCATAGGCATGGTATACTATAAAGGGTAATTTTTGTTATACGCATTATCGTTTTTCGCCCATTGTTACTATCCATAAACGATATCTAAAATGGAACACTATCTCTCTCTTGCCCGTGCAGCCAAAGAGCGGGGGGTCAGCCAGGACTACCTGCGGTTTTTGATTTTTAAGAAGAAACTTCAAGGGTTAAAGATCGGCAGAAACTGGGTTACCACCAATGCATGGCTGGATACGTATGTGGAGCACAACGGTCATGCGAAATTCAAATCAAATGCTTCATTGCCGAAACCCGCCGATCCTCTTTCTGTCATCCCCGCGTCAGCAGGAATCCAGAACAATGACAAGAGAAAAAGTTTTGCGAAAACTTTTTTGCAATCCGTATATGACGCTATTCCACGAGTGCGTCAGGCCACTGCCCTTATCGCAGTCGCGGCAACGTCTCTTGCGTTGGGAACGTTTGCAATTCATGCAAGTAAGAAAATTGACTTGCGCATGCTTGAGCCCTTCGCGTCCGAAGACGCATGGTTCTCGCCAAGCCAGGGTGTGGCCGCGCTGATCCGCGTGAATGATCGCCTGCATACGGCGCTCGGCGCCGCTCTACGAGAAACTGGTCAGGACATCGCGGTTGTTCCGCGCACACTCGCGTCGGCCGTAGAACTTTTTCCCGACATACACTTGGCAGATTCCCTGCAACGCGCAAATGTATTGGATGCCATTGGCAAACCGTTTCAAAAATTAATTGACCCGCTTGGTATTGCCTTGTGTCAGACGCTCTATCATTCGTGTGGAGCCGTTGCTCCGCTTGTCCGAAAATTGTCGCCGTCTCCAACTCCGAAAGATGTCGGCTCTCTGACCGAAAGTGCCCGAGGCGTATCGCTTTCTTCCACCACTCCAACTACCGGTGGTTTTCGCACACCCGTGAACGAACATATCACCGAGATTACGCGCGTGCGCGAAGTGGTGGAGCGCACCGCGGTGCAAAATGTGATTCCGGTGGACCTCGCGGTCTTGAAACGTAATGTTCTTGCAGACGTCGCCTCCATCAACAACTCCATCCGCACCGAGTTTGAAAACACAATTCAAGGGCTTCGCGATCGCATGAACGGCACCGGAGTGCAATTTGTCAATATTGGCGTGCAGCCAAGCACCAACACTATCGCCCCCGTAGTGCTTTCCCAAAAGATAGACCAGCTTCACGATGTAGTACTCTACAGCCCCACGGTGCAGAGCGGTATTACTGTCGCATCCGGAGGAATCAGTGTGTCGGGCGGCATCATCGGCAATCTTGGTATCGGGACCACGAGTCCCTCTCAACTTCTCTCTATCGCGGGACATTGCGTGACCGGAGATACGCGCTTGCGCAGACGCCGCAGGAGGAAAAATGCCGATGGCACCGACTCGGACGAGTATGACTATGACGAAGTGCCAATCAAAGATATCCAACCGGGAGACGAGATCGCGTCTCTCAATGAAGCAACTGGCAAAATCATCTGGTCAAAAGTGAATGCGCTTATGGACATGGGCGTCAAACCCATCTACAAACTCACCACCGCAGGAGGCAAGACAATCAGGACTACGGGTGAGCATCCGTATTTGGTGCGTGTTGAAAATCAAAAAGCCCCACGACTCACATGGGACTCTTTGACACGGTGGGCAGTGGACTCGCACCACACTCGCCGAGGCGAGCAATCCGGTTTTCAATCGGTTACCCGACTTTCGGGTTTTACCCACCAAGCCCACCGCACTGCTGATTATATCATGCATCAAAATGAAAACAATCCCGAAATTGCTTTCAGGACTGTTTTCAGCTCGCTTTGGAGCGTGGTACTGCCGATTGAAAACCAGTACATACAGTATATCACCCGAGAAAATCTTGTCAAGCACGCCCCTGTGGATAACCAAAACCCGTCTTTTTCAACGGGCAGTAAAAACAATCTTGCGACTGCAATGGGAAGTATAGCGAGAGGCAATGTTTCTGTCAAGCAGGGGTTGTGGACAAAAGTGCATGCGCTTGCCGAAGGTCAGGAAATCGCGGTTTCCTCCGCAGACGGCAAAGTCGCCATCTGGGATCGTATTGAAAAGATAGAACATCTCCCCGCCGAACAGGTCTACGACATAGAAGTGGAAGGCACGCACAACTTCATCGGCAATGGCATCGTCGCGCACAACACCTACCTTACCGGAGGATTGGGAGTAGGCAGGGCAACCACCACAAGCAACATGCTTGATGTCGCAGGCAATGGCGTATTCGGAGGATTCCTCTCCGCCTCCACCTTCAATGCAACCTCAACCACAGCCACCAGTACCCTTTCCACCGGAGGACTGACCGTAGGCACGAGTCAATTCGTGGTGCAACAAACAGCCGGCAACGTCGGCATCGGGACGACGAGTCCGGCACAACTGCTCTCTATCGCGGGCCATTGTGTCACTGGAGACACGCGGTTGCGCAGGAGACGAAGACGAAAAGGCAAAAACGGCGAATGGATTGAAGAGTTTGATGAAGTGGCAATCAAAGATATTCAGCAAGGAGATGAGATACTCACCTTGGATGATGCGAGTGGTACTTTTGTATGGCGGCAGGTGAAGGGATTGATGGATATGGGGGTGAAGCAGACATACGCGCTTATTACGGGTACCGGCAAATTGATTCGCACCACCGCCAGTCATCCGTACTTTGTCCGCCCGATCGCGCATGACGGCGCGACCATCCAAAAAAGCACCTATGCGTACGCGGAACAGCTTGCGCGGGCGCATTACTTTGCGAAACTTCATGGCCGGACGGTTCGGGTACCTGCTTTGGAAAACAGCGAAGTGGTCTTTACCCGAAGCGGGTGGGAACATTTCCTTGAGAAAAAGCGGTCACTCAACGAACTCATCACCAGATTCTTCGCCCTGCCGCGGGTTGAGACCGCGCTTGCCCATGCCAGCCGCGGTGTTGCGTATCAGAAGCGGGAGAAGCCAGGAATGCTCGTGGAGTATTGGACTATAGAGGAGATTGTGGAGTATGTATTGGTTAGGGTCGTAGTATGCGCCATAAATAACGGCCCGAAGTTTTTCCTCTCCTGCGCGTGGCTTGGCACCAAAGAATTGGAGGGAATTCCAGCAAACAAAAAACAGCTGTCTCTCTCGGAGGAGAAATCTCCTCGTCGACGTCGGGGAATGGATACCCCTCAGCTGTTCGTGCCCTCATTATATTCCCAGCGGTTGGATGTGTCAAGAGGGATGTGGAAAAAAGTTGCACAACTTTCCACTGATTACGAGGTTGCCACCGTTGACGGATGGGAGCATATCATAGCCATAACGCCAGTCGCCCACGAGCAGGTTTACGACATAGAAGTGGAAGGCACGCACAACTTCATCGGCAATGACATTGTAGCCCACAACACCTACCTGACTGGAGGGCTGGGAGCTGGAGTAGTGGAAACTGGAGCAGGCAACATCACGGGCACGGGACGTCTCTCCATCACTTCAACCACCGCAACCTCCACCTTCTCAACAGGCGGTCTCACCGTAGGCACGAGTCAATTTGTGGTGCAGCAGACAGCCGGCAACGTCGGCATCGGGACGACTTCGCCCGGGACATTGGTAGCGATCCACGGCTCTGCACCCATCCTCACCTTAGGCGATTCCCAGTCATCGGGAGCGCAATACCGCTTGAGAAACGGCTCTATCACCGCAGGCACATTCGACATCTACGACAACGGGGCAGCGGCAAGCCGCCTGTCAATAAATAATGCCGGCAACGTCGGCATCGGGACGACGTCTCCATCGGCAAAGTTCGCATTCACGGGCGATGGCACGGGAGCAACGCGGGCATTCGTGATCGCAGACAGTAGCAATGTGGAAAGGGTCTCAATATTAAATAACGGCAACGTCGGCATCGGGACGACGGGGCCTTTGGCACTTCTGGATGTCAATGGCGTATCGGCTGCCGGCCTTGGAGCAGTCGGCGCTCCATCATTTGCCATCAGGACAGATCTGGACACCGGCATGTGGAGCAGCGGAGCCAACACCTTAAACTTCTCTACTGGAGGCAGTGAAAGGGTCAGATTTGATAGTAATGGCAACGTCGGCATCGGGACGACGAGTCCGGCACAACTGCTCTCTATCGCGGGACATTGCGTGACCGGAGATACGCGCCTGCGCAGGAGGCGGCGCAAAACACGCCGTCGCCAAGGCTATGGCGGGCGAGGGAAAAAAGCAAACGGCGAAGGAGAAGATGAATACGACTATGATGAAGTGCAGATTAAGGACATCAAACAAGGAGACGAGATTGCATCGCTTGATGAGCAAACCGGACAGATTGTCTGGTCAAAAGTGAAGGCGCTCATGGATATGGGCGTCAAACCCATCTATAAACTCACCACCGCATCGGGCAAGACCATCAGGACTACGGCGGAACATCCGTATTTGGTAAAAACTTCTGATCCAGAGCTGCCGAAGAAAAAACCGCGCCTTGGCGTATTCTTCGATAATGCCAATATGTTTTACGCCCAGCGTGATGCGGGGTGGAGGATTGATATTATCAGGTTGAAGCGCGCCCTTGAAGCTCAGTTTGATATGGCGTTTTTCAATCACTACCATGCGGTGCCAGTCGAAGGAGATCCTGCGCGTCAGCCCACACTTGATTTTATGCAGAGCGTCGGAGAAGAAATAACTTTTCGTACCAAGCCGTTGAAATATATCCAGACCGCGGATGGCATAAAGAAAAAAGGAGATATGGATGTGGAAATTGCGCTGGATGTGACCGAGCGCATCGGCGAACTGGATGCGGTGCTTGCGGTAAGCGGCGACAGCGATCTTCTGCCCCTACGATACTATGCGGCACAACGCGGCAAAAAGATTGCGTTCGCAGGGTTTCGGCGCAATATGGCCTGGGAATTGACCAAATTCGGCAAGTATACGTATCTGGACGAATACCGCGCTTCGTTGGGGAGAGGAGAAAAAATAAACTCCAAGCCGGAGCTTGGAGTTGCGTTAGTGCGTCTACTGTACTCCCGGCCTCCTTCCTTGTCAAGCGGGGGCCTGTGGATAAAGGCCGCAGAGATTCACGAGGGCCAGATGGTTGCCGTTAAGGGTGCCGGCAAAACCGCGGTCTGGGACCGCGTCGTCTCCATTGAGCACACCCCGGCCGAACAGGTCTACGACATAGAAGTGGAAGGCACGCACAACTTCATCGGCAATGACATTGTGGCGCACAACACGTATTTAACTGGAGGGCTGGGTGCTGGAGTAGTGGAAACTGGAGCAGGCAACATCACGGGCACGGGTCGTCTCTCCATCACTTCAACCACCGCAACCTCCACCTTCTCAACAGGCGGTCTTACGGTAGGCACGAGTCAATTCGTGGTGCAGCAGACGAGCGGCAACGTCGGCATCGGGACGACTTCGCCCGG